>DATEYW010000028.1:0-7873 GCA_035256045.1 Bathyarchaeia archaeon
CTGTGAACTATTGTTGAAAAGTTTAAATGTATGACGCAAGATCTAGTGCGAGAGGCCACACCGACATGACTCAAAGCGCTGAGGAAAAACTGCCAATATCTGAGTTCTACAAAGTTGTTGAATACGTCAACATTTTCAAGAGCCAGAAATGGTGGGAAGCTGCGGTCATCTTTGAATCTTACGGAAAGAAATCCATTGGATTGTACCTCTGGCAGAAAAGAGACGACGTATGGAAGAGAAAGCACAAGTTCAATGTCAGAAACCTTGAAGAATGGAACAAACTCAAGAACGCAATAGAACGACTCGCGCCTAAACTTGAAGCAAAGCCCTAGGCTCGTAATATCGCGGATATGTATTTTCCGTCAGAATCCAGAATTGAATAGTCTTATTAGTTTACTTTTCACTAGAAAAATCTAAGGCGAATAGTATGGAGTCTAAAGAAAGCCAAACCCAGCAGAAAACAGCCGACGAACAAGAAGCGTGGATAGTCGAAGGCGCACCTGAAGAAGAACACCCACAACCCAAAACCGTCAAGGAAGCTAAGACAGTCTCAAAGGAGAAAGAAGAACAAAAACCTAAAACCAACATGCTGTATTTCGGCCCAAACATCGCAATCAACAGAAAAGTGTTCATCAACGGGCTTTCGGTAGGTTTGGGAATTGGATGCATCACAACTTTCGCAGTCATGTGGATCGCAATTTTCTTCACGCCGCAGATGCCGCCTGGAGCCACATATCAAGACTTGCTTTCGATCTTCATTTTCCCGATGATCTACCTGCTTGCAATCGGTTTGATAACGCTGACTTTGGGCATCGTGAGAGAATTCTATGCTGTAATACTCAAACCCTAAGAACACCTCATCCATCCTCCTTCTAGTTCAACAAGATTTAACAAGCGAGTTCTGAGACTATATGCTGTGGGACAGATGTCTTCATTCAGGCACTCAATTGAAAAACTGACAAAAGAAAAAGCTGCCGGACCCACAGCTTCAGTCTCCACAATTCATCTATTGTTGGCACTAGAACGCATTGCAGCCAAACCAATTGGCCGAAACAAATTGGCAGAAGAGTTGGGAATAGGAGAAGGCGCCACAAGAACGCTCATAGACAGACTGAAGGATGGAGGTCTGATAGAAATATCCAAGTCAGGATGCTCTCTAACACAGAACGGATTGAAATTGTTCAAAGAATACGAATCGATCATCAAAAAAACGAAAATTGGAAAGAACGAATTGACCTTGACAGAATACAACTATGCTGCACTGGTCAGGAACGGCGCCTCAAAAGTCAAAGCCGGAATCGAACAGCGAGACGCTGCGATAATAGCAGGGGCGAAGAGCGCCACTACAATAGTTTGCAGGAATGGACGATTGGCATTTCCCTTTCCAAACCGAGAGATGAACGACTATCTGAAAGCTTCAACTCAAATTGAAAACCTTCTGAAACCAAAAGAAAACGATGCAATTGTAATTGTCGGCTCGGACAAGTCTGAAAAAGCCGAATACGGTGCCCTTGCGGCTGCATTGACTCTGGTAGATAGCAGTCAATAAAGGAGTGGGCCTTAGAAAGTGTATTTGTCGCCTGCCGCCAGAACGCGTTCAAGCGCGGTATTGAAATTTACCATCCCGTCATTTGTTTTGGCTGACACAGGTAGCAGCGGGAAGTTCAGTCCTAAATTGTAGATTGCGCGCATCATACTTCTGTTGAGCAGCCGTTTTGTTCCTTCAAGCTTCGTTTCGATGGCTTCAGCCAATGCATCCTGTTTGGCAGACCAGCCCACGATTCTGTCAACCTCTTCTCTAGGCAGCAGGTCACATTTTGAGAGAATGTGAAGCTGAGGGAGCATAAGGCGATTCAAGACTGCGGTTGACAAGAAAAGATTCGAAACATAATTCGACGGATTGACGGAGAAAACGGCATCGTACAAATAGACTAAGGCTTTCGGTTCGTTTGTGAGCTCGTTTGCGATGTAAGGTCCGCTTGCTCTAAAGGCAAATAATTCCATCTGCCCCGAAGTGTCAACCAAAATGATGTCAGACTTGAGTTCTTCTATTTCTCTTGATATCTTTTCAATTTGATCAGCGACTAGATCAGCAGCCATGATTAAAGCGCCGTTCGGACCTAACTGATACTTTTCCATCAGTTCACTGATATTGACATAGTCTCGAACATCAATATCAGGCGAATACGGTAACGAGTCGACTCCGGGATCGAGGTTCACCGTTGCAACATCCTGTTTAGACATCTGAAGCCAATTCCCGAAAGCCTCAGTTAACCTTGATTTTCCAGAACCGGCCGTCCCCACTATGAAAACAATGTACGTTCGCACTCATCTCCTAAAGACACTAAAGTACTGTTCAAATTGTGAAACGTTTGTTCTCATGTAAAAGCTTTCTCCGCTGAATTGATGATCAAAAAAATCAGATCAGATCGGGTAAGACGTCGTTTCTCGCCGAACAAATAGACATGCTTCAGCATAACCAGCTTTTTTCGCCAGTCTCACAGCTCTACGGAGGTTTAGACCAAGATCGGCAGGATTATGAGCGTCCGAACCGAAAGTGATTGGAACAGAATGTTCACGCAATGTTTTGAGAAATTTCAAGCTTGGGAACATTTCCTTGCAGGGTCTCTCAAGTCCTTTCGCATTGATTTCAGCGCACATACGCGAGTCAGCAATGGCCTGAGCCGTATCTTCGTAGATCTGTGAAATGTCATTGGTAGGTTTGAGGCCAAAAATCTTGATCAGGTCAGGATGACCCACTATATCGAACACTCGAGTTCGACACATTTCCCTTACGGATCTAAAATATCCGTCATACGACTCCAGAGGGTTCTTCTTGGAATGTTCATTCATTCTTGTTGGATTGTCTATGCCCCAATCACCAACAAAATGAACAGAACCTATGACATAGTCAAATGGATATTCCTTGATGATTCTTTTTATCTTGTTGATCTCGTCAGGAAAGTAATCGACCTCACAGCCGAGTTTCAATCCAACATTAGAGGTTTTTCCACAAGTCAGAAAGTGTTCGACGTATCTGGACATTTTCCATGCAAAGATGTCTGATTGTTCCGTCAACCGCTCGCCGTCGATGTGATCTGAAAAACCTATCTCGGCCATCTGTTTTTCGTGAGCCTTGCGAGCATATTCTTCTATCGTCCCTTTGCCGTCAGAGGAAGCTTCTGTATGAATGTGGTAATCAACGATCATTTTTGCCACACAACTCACGCCTTTTTCACTCTGCCACCATGGTTTTGCACAAGATTTGACAATTGAGCCACAGCTTCGTTCAACCGGATTTCCGCCGCCTCTTGATTTTCGGCGGTCGTTGAAAAGTGCAGTTCTATGTGCGATTTTTTGCCTTCAACTTGTACGACAGCCGCGGTATAGACGTGTGATTTTATGTACACGTGAGGGGCATCTTGCATGACCCTGTCAATAAGCGGCGCCAAAGTTGACTCCATAATGCCATCAAGGAAAACGCTGGTTTCAAAGAAGATCGAGCTACCCACTTTTTCTTTGACCATTTGCGCGATAGATTCCTCGAAAATCGCTTCCATCTCAGGCGGAACACCCGGTAGAGCGATCAAGCAGGTCTTTTTCCACCTAACCAACATTCCGGGAGCCGTGCCGACAGGATTATGCAATGGATCCGCATTTTCCGGAAAAGTGGCCATCTTGACCCTTGCTGGCGTCATCTCAACTTTTTCAATTCGCTTTTCTCTTAACAGTGCCTCGTATTTGCCTTGCACGAGAGCCAGCGCTTTCTTATTGATTGTGAGTTTCATATCTAACGCTTCAGCGATGCCCTCGAGTGTTTTGTCATCGAAGGTAGGACCGAGACCGCCCGTAGTAATGGCAAAAGAGGGCCTGCGCTTCAGAACCTCTCGAATGGCTGCTGCAATTTCCTTAGTGTCATCTCTCACAACAGTAATTCTCTGGACGACTGCACCTAGGGCGGTGAGGCGTTTTGCGAGCCAATGAGCGTTTGTATTCAGCGTCTTGCCTATCAACAGTTCATTTCCCACGCATAACAATTCCGTTCTTATACTCATTGAAGGGATCTCCTGTTTGAGGGTTTAGTCAGAAGCCGTTCGTTCTTTTATGCTGTTTGCTGGTTTTCTGATGATAACTGATGACGGCTCTACTTTTTCTTGCTCAGATACCATTTCAGGTATTCTTTCTTCTTCTTCTGCCGCTCTTCTTCTGCAGTTTCTGTACTCGGTCTGAGCTTGTCTCTCAGCTCCATCAGTTCCTGCTGTGTTACGGACAAGCCGCAACTCTTGCACACGTAATGTTTGGTGGCGATCATGTATTGCATTTCGCCGCCGCATTCTGGACAGTAGGGCATCTTTTTTCACTTATTTCTGCGTCTAGAGGTGAATTCGGTTTGAGAAATAGCTTTCGGTGACATTATTGCAGAAGAAATTCATCGTGCACATTTGAGATATAATGGTACGCCTGAAAATGAAGACACATGATTTCTGCTAAATACGTCAATATCTCCCAAAATAGAAACGCCCAAGTTGAGTCTAAGCCAGAACGAATTGCCTCAGCTCGGCCGAACCTTCCGTTTCGGAATTCTGTTCCGTTTGATACTATCTCGCTTCCCAGACCCTGCAAACGTCGGTCCAATGGGCTTTGACTACTCGTCCAAGCGTGCTCCTCAACTTGGGCAATTTCTACTAGGCCCGAGAAAGAATATAATTGTTTTTCACAGAGTTATCCATTCTTTCTGGCAGTAGTTACCCTTTGTTTTTGACATGTGTATTGTAACTTGGCCATGATAATTGGCAGACTTGCGTTTTTTACCGTTGACTATTTAAGCAAAAACCTTGATGGACAAGGTAACAGACCATCAATCAGTAGCAAACGCATATTAATACTGCGTGAGGTGCATAAGGCTATGTCGCAAAAGGAAAAATCGGCAATGGACAGGACAGAAAAATTCGAAGATGACCTGGAACTGCTTACTTCAGAACTAAACCAAGACCTGCAACCGCGAGAGCAGGCCAGTTTGAACGCGCTTAAGGATCGTCTCCTCGAGCTTCATGCGATGAACGTCGTCAAAATCAACCATTCAGTCATGGAACTCGTCTGCGCCAAACCGCTGATAAGGAGGGGATACGAGGTACAAGTAGAACACGAGTTGGAACCAACACTGACCTGCGACCTTTATGCAACGAAGGGCGACGGCAATCACATCATAGAAATAGAGACGGGTTACATTCCGCCCGAACATGCTCTTGACCCCTCAACCTACCTTTTGGCAAGAATAGCCAGCAAAATAACAAGGTACAGCAATCACACAGGCAAATTCGCGTTGGGCACGCCTCTCCACTACATTCTTCCCATCCCAGAATTACTCCTCACAACGCCGAGAAAGAGAACGTCTGAAAACTTCAAAACGGTCAAAGCTCTCTGCGATTTGTACTACAAAAACCCGCCAGTGACTTTGGACGAAGTAAGAAACGCTCGACTGCACAGCGTCTACATAATAGACGTAGATAATCTTACTGCTGAAGAAATTGATCCGGAAGGTTACATAAAAAGCAAACCAGTGCTGGCCAACAATTTCACAAGAATTCTATAATGTCGGACTGAAGGCACCGTTGCCCGAGGGCTATGAACTCAAACAACATTACGGAGCCCAACATCCTCAGCCAATCGATGCACCTTTACAATCTCAGCTTTTGTCAATTTTTTCCTCAGTTCTGGCACCTCGGAAGCTCGCCATTCCGGCCTGTATTGAAGCATGACGTTGATCCTCGTAGATTTCCCCAGGTTACTGACTATCCAATCGAATGTTGGCCGTGTACAGCAACCAAGATGACCAGGAAGAACAAGTATTCTCACGATCAATTCCCCGTATTTGTCGGCGTCTAAATGATTACGGGTGCACACTTCCCAATAGTGCGGAGCATCAGAGATCCTTGCAGCGCAATTCTCAGCGCCGTACTTGAAGTCTAAAAGGTAAACGTCTGCGAACCCCGCCAACAAACGCGCGGTTTCGTTACTATAGTAGGCATTTGAGTTCCATACAATCGGTACGTTGACGTCAACATGTTTGAAGACGTTCAACCACTGAGGCATCCAACACGTTGGCTCCCCACCGACAAGATTGATGTTTCTGCAACCGTTCAAACGGAGCTGCTCAACCTTTCTTGCAAGTTCCTCAGGTCCAAAGGTTGCCCCTGCTTCTTCCCACTGGGAAATTGTCCAATTCTGACAATGTTTACACCTGATCGTGCAGCCCATCGTGAAAACTGTCCCTGACGGAACCAGCTCGGGTTCTTCACCAAGGTGTGCAAAAATGCTTGACACCTGCATCTCACTTCCACACCTACAGTAACCCAGGTGTTCTCCGAGTCTGTTGACACCGCACCGGCGCGTGCAAAGGTGACACGATTGCAGAATCTTTTCCGCGATTTCTATCTTCAGGTCAAGATAGGTCTTAACCGGTGTTGGCATATTCTGAAAAATCATTTTCCCCTGATCGACTGCGCTCTCCAGCTCGCAGAATTTGTGCGTGAGCACATCATGCTCTTTCCATAGATCTTCGATCGAATCATTCTTGTCGAACTGTGCTGGCAGTTTTCTGGCAATCATGAATTTGGCGGGTTTCTCATTGTTCGCAACCGAAAGGTATCGGCTTAGGCTTTTTCCCGCCTCTTCAGTAATCGACTGCGCTTCGGGAAGATATCTCCACGCTTTCAATTTTCCACTCTGGCTGCACACAAACTAAAGTATCGCATGTGGGTAAGAGTGACCGCCGGGATGAAGCTTCCCTTTTATGGGAATGTCGTGTCCACAGACTGGGCAACGCATGTCTTTAGTCAGGTTCCAACGGGTGATCGTGAAGCTGTAGCGCTTTATCACGATTTCATTGCAGTTGGGGCAGTAGGTGCTTTCGCAAGGATGTCCTGGCACGTTCCCGAGATAAACGAAATTCAGACCAGTCTCCTTTGCTGCCATGTAAGCCTTTTCCAAAGTCTCAATGGGTGTCGCGGATGTTCCAGTCAGCTTGTAGTCGGGATGAAAACGTAACAAGTGAAAAGGAGTGTCCTTGCCGATTCCATCTCTGATCCACGCTGCAAGCTCCCTTATCCTCTCAAGAGAGTCACCGATCTTGGGCACAACTAGGTTTGTGATCTCTATGTGAATGTTGTTTCTCCGCATCTCCTTCAAGGCTTCGAAAATAGGCACAACAGAAGGCACAGCTGAGACGGTCCTGTAGAAATCAGGGTCTGCTCCCCCTTTGAAATCAACAGTTGCGGCGTCAAGATAAGGAGCAATCGTTTTTATGGCCTCTGGAGTCATGTATCCGTTTGTAACGAAGGTGTTAAAGAAACCAACTTGACGCGCAAGCCTAGACGTGTCGTAGGCATATTCGAAGAAAATCGTCGGCTCCGTGTACGTGTAGCTAATTCCATGGCAATCGTTGTCTCTGGAAGCTTTTACGACTTCCTCAGGAGGAAAATGTTTACCGGCAATCTTCTTCTCTTGACTTATCATCCAATTGTCACAAAACTGGCAGCGAAAGTTGCAACCAATTGTCGCAATCGACATGACCATCGCGCCAGGATTGAAATGCGATAAAGGCTTCTTCTCCACAGGGTCAATGCCTGCTGAAATCGCCTTAGCGTAGTTGAGTGTGTAGAGCTTTCCCTTTTCGTTCTTTCTTACGAGGCAGAATCCGGTTCCACCATCGTTTATCCGGCATCTTCTGGCACATAGAAAACAGTCTATCTTTCCATCATTCAGTTTCTCGTAAAGCATCGCTTCCTTAAGCGACATCCTGCGATCCTCTTGAGCTTTCGTTAGGCTCTTGGCTTATAAATTAAGCCCCAAAGTTCTATTGCGCCAATTCCTC
>DATEYW010000029.1:0-3771 GCA_035256045.1 Bathyarchaeia archaeon
GACGTTTCGATAAGAACCACTATTATTGATCTGATGTTGGGCTTGAAGACAAAACTCGGAATAACTTACTTGTTCATCACTCATGACTTGGCTGTGGCAAAATACATCTCGGACAGAATCGCCATCATGTATCTAGGAAAAATCGTCGAGTTATGCAGCAAAAAAGAGCTTTTCCTGAACCCCCTGCACCCATATACCAAGGCATTACTTTAAGCAATTCCTGTTCCCATTCCAGGAATATCCCGGAAATCCATCAAACTTGCAGGTGAAGTGCCTTCCGCGGTACATGTGCCTTCTGGATGCCGCTTCAATCCAAGATGCAAATATGCGACTGAACAGTGCCGGATGAAAGAACCCGCCCTCGTTGATATCGAGGGGCATCTGGTCGCATGTTATAATGCAGTCTAAGAACAGGATAACATTAAGCGCGCGCCCGCAATAAACAACATTAATATATTATTATAATATTTATTATAACATTAGTGCATACGGCGCGGAGCGCGCGCGAGGTGCATAAACTAGATGTTGTCTTCAAGAAGAACCAGGGTGGAAATCATTGCAGATATCCTGAAACTCTGTCAAACACCTCAGTGCAAGACTAGAGTCATGTATAAAACAGACTTGTCTTGGCAGGCAACGGGAAACTATATATCGTTCCTCAAATCGACAGGTCTGTTGAAAGTTCAAAACAGTCCGATCAAGTACCTCACCACAGATAAAGGCGCACTATTTCTAGAATGCTGGACGGAAATGGCGCTACTGCTGGTTCCCACGCCCACGAAAAGCTTGTCCCCAGAGCCAACACAAATCAGCGCGCGTTTCCAGAAGCCCAACGGTTTCGTCTTCTCACACAGTTGATGATCAATCGCGGCATGCCTGAGGAGGACGAGTTTCTGTTTTCTTTGTTGGAAGGGCGGTTGACGCCGTAAGATCTGAAGAGGTGTGAAAACGAAAAAGAGAGTTAAAAATTGTAAAAAATGCAAAAATGTCATCCCAGTCGAATGGTTTAAGTGAGGTGATTGAATGTCAACCAAGCGCGCGCTCAACTGAGTGCTCTCCCTTATTTTTCTTGCAATTCAAAACGTAACAGTAAGACTTTTGAAGCACCTCTCAGAATGTTGAGAGAAACCTGAAAATTTTGAAAAAACTGAAACGCTGATCTTTGACACGAAAGAAGCGATGGATACAGGGTTTTTCGTCTGTGGAACAAGTCAGAGCGGCAAGACTAATTTGGCCAAATGGCTAGTGAAAATGCTGATTTACAGCGGCATCAGAGTCTATGTGTTCGATGTGAGCAGAGCGTGGTCACACGACAGTCCGATCAGTGCGGTTGTTCAAATCTTCGGCACTGAGAAGCATGTGACTATACCAGCTAGTAACAGCGTGATCGATATCTCAGGGCTTCCGACACGAAAAAAGATCAACTTTGTAAACACGATGTGCAAATTTCTTTATGACATGCACGTTAACGGCATCATTGACAGTAGAGACTTCATAGTGGTGTTTGGAGAAGCTCAAACCTATTTGCCTAACGGTTCTTCAAGATTGGCCATGCGAAGATCAAGTCCATGCGAAAGCGTGCTTGAAGTTGTCACGGTCGGCGCGAACTATCAGTTAAGATTTGGCTTGATTACACAGTTTCCAGCAATGGTTGACAAAACCCCTGTCAAGATTGCGCAACATCGGTTTCTTGGATGGACATGGGAAAAGAACGATGTCGACTATCTCAAGGCGTTTGTTGGTAAAGAGTGGTCGGCCAAGCTGAGAGATTTACAAAGAGGCGAGTTCGTCTATCAGCTCAGAAATAGGATTGTGCCACTGAAAACAGAGCGTTTCGGACAGTCTAACGATTGGTATACCTATAGATTACCTGAACAGGTATATTCTAACGCGATAACCGAACTTAGAGGCGTTTGATGACGTGATATCCGAATTTAGTTTTGACTATTGCAGAATTCTGTCCTTTCTCAAGTGCGAACGCAGCTGTCTCGAATTCCTTGACCATTTTTCCTCTGGTAAAGGTTCCAAGGTCACCGCCACGCTTTCCCGAGGGGCAGAGTGAGGCTTCTTTGGCGATGTTGGCGAACTTTTCGCCTTTGTTTAATCGCTCCAAAATGCTCTTGGCTTCCTGCTCTGTCTTCACAAGAATATGGGCGCAGTGAACTTTGTCGGGCACGGCCTAGATTGATTTCACCACTGCTTAAGAAGCTTTTGAAACAAAACTCAGTTCTAGATAATCAAGAAATTGTTGCAGTCTGTTGAACATGGAGACATAATTCAGGATTCGGAAGAGTCGACCTCTTGCTCTTCTGCTTTTTCAGGTTCAGGAGCATCTGGCACGTGAAGTGATGGATGATGATGCTGGACACGCACAAACATCTTCATGCGATAGAATTGCTCGCTTAAGACATTCAGCCGTTCCGAAGATGGAAAGCTGAAGATTCTCATCTTAACTCTGTTGGCCGCAGACTGAACTACAAACACTGTGGCACCAAACATCAAGGCCGTAAAAAGCAGGACAAACGGAGGGAAAAACCACAAGACAGTACTAGCTGCGAATATCAAGCCGGCCCAACCAGAGAAAACGAAGAGAAAGACTTCCACAACAAAAGGCACTGCCAACGACGTCGCGAAGAACGCAGACGCCACCATAAGATGGTAATTGCTGAGTCTCGGAAGCGTTTTTCTCAGAAAGTCCAGCACTTCGACGTCGCCTTTGCCGAAGCTTGTTTTCTTCCTCAAAGCGCTCAGAATCACATTTGTGTTCTTGTGAACTTCCAAGGTCTCATCAACCAACAGAAAACCGAGACACACAATCAGCGTAAAAAACGCCAGCAAAAACCCAAACTCAAAGACCTTAAGAACGGCAAAACCTATCGCCACAAACGATCCGTAGACGGCAACAAGAATTAACAGTTCGAGATGTTCATGTATGATTCTCCTTTTCTCCGCGTAGGGACTGAAGACGTTGAAAGTCTTTTTGAATGTCGAGGCTTGTACGTGTTCTGGAAACTCTCGGATGGAACGCGATTTCTGGCGAAAGCTCAAAGAAATTGCCAACGACACGCAGGCCATAGCAATGAGAACGATGGATGCTGAAACAGAAGGAGTGTCAAACGGCAACATTTCAAACGTGCTCTCCGATTTTCCTAAGAAAGTAAAGACCAGTTAAACTTAAATCCCTGCCGACATGCGGATTTCCGAATAGACTGTTGAAAGATGTTGACGGGCAGGTTTTAGACAACGGAAACCAAAACACTTGACACAGTTCAGGAGAAACTGCGAACCCGACGTTTTGGAAAGCGCATCCTCTTTCGCAGCGTCGTCAACTCTACAAACGACTGGGCCAAAGAACTTGCAGACCTGGGAATAACAGAAGGGACAGTCATGGTTGCTGGACATCAGACAGCCGGTCGAGGACGCTTTGGAAGAGAATGGGTCTCGCCCAAAGGAGGACTTTGGTTCTCAATTGTCCTTCGACCAAAACTAAGTGTGAGTCAGGCTACAAAGCTTGTGTTTGTTGCTAGCCTGGCTGTGGCCAATGTCTTGCACGAGAAATACGGACTCAGAACCGAGACCAAATGGCCTAATGACGTGCTGGTAGACGGCCGCAAGATTTGTGGCATTCTAGTCGAAACAAGGTCTTCA
Source organism: Bathyarchaeia archaeon (assembly GCA_035256045.1). Classification (GTDB taxonomy): domain Archaea; phylum Thermoproteota; class Bathyarchaeia; order Bathyarchaeales; family Bathycorpusculaceae; genus DASPPK01. Next base: position 3,649 of record DATEYW010000029.1, read on the forward strand.
GACAGAGAACTGGCCTTCGTCATACTGGGGATTGGAATAAACGCAAATGTGCACTCAAATACGCTTTTCCCTGTAGGTATAAGATCGACGGCAACTTCGGTTCAAGACGAATTGGGACGAAAA
>DATEYW010000030.1:0-7359 GCA_035256045.1 Bathyarchaeia archaeon
CAGCCTGCGACACAATTGAGCTTACAAAAGTTCTCTTACAGAAACATGGGGTCAAAATCCATGATAACCCCGAAACCACTCTTCGAAAACATTATGGAATAAAGCCTAGAATCTCACAGCTCTTCATAATGCCATCTTTTAACGATTTCTTGGGAGGAAAGCCTTTGAACGAAAGGAGGCCTTTCAAAAAGACTGAGGGGGAGATGATGACGGGCCCTGTCTTGAGGACGGCAGCTGTCGACATGAAAGACGCTGAAGCATACCTTCTTGACGGTACGTTCCTCGGAACACTTGAACAGCTCAGATCGCTAAGTTGAGCAGCAGCTGAGCATAACACTTATAGAGAAACATATTCTTCAGACATATTTGGTGATGTAATGTCTTCAGAAGACGACTCGCCTGAATGGTTCAAGAAGAAACGTGCCCCATTCTTCAAAGACTGGGGTTTTGACGACATTGACAAGATGTTTGAAGAGATGGAGAAAATGGTGGGAGACGAGTTCAAGAATTTCACGTCACGAATTCCGAAGGATTATGTCAGGGAACGCAAACTTCCAGACGGCTCAACCGCTCGCGAATGGGGACCATTTGTATATGGACACAGCGTCAAGATAGGGCCTGATGGGAAACCTGAAATCCACGAGTTTGGAAATGTTAAGCCGACCAAACGCGGATTGCCACAAGTGCAGGAAGAAAGAGAACCACTCGTCGATATTGTCGAAACCAACGGCGAGATTCACGTTGTCGTGGAGTTGCCGGGCGTGGACAAGAGCGAAATCAAGTTGAGCGGGACTGAAGACTCGTTGACGATTGAAGTTGACAACCCCCAACGCAAGTACTATAAGGAAATTAAACTGCCAGCGAAGGTCAAGGTCAGAGAGGCAAAAACCAGTTACAGGAACGGAGTGTTGGAAGTCACTTTTCCGAAGTTGACCGAGGACAAGCCGCCAAAAGGCGAACCGATACAATTAGATTGAAAGCGCTATTCCCGAATTTCAAAACTGACAGGGTAGTTCAAGATCGATGGACGAGAAATCTGAGATCGAATTACTCAACAACATCTGCAAAAAGGCAAAGACAGAAGGCAAACTGACTGGCAAAAGTTTGACGACGCTCTACGACATTTTCGGCCAAAGATTCACGAGAGCCTTCGAAACTCTGAAAGAAAACAGAGTGAAGAAATATGCTTTCAAACCCAGCGGCAGAATTGTCTGGATCGTTGTCGGAAGAGAGCGAGACTACTTGATCATGCCTGAAGTTGACTTTTGCACGTGCGACGACTTCTATTTTCGCGTCCTCGACCGACGAGTGCACATGTGTTACCACCTCATTGCACAGAAACTAGCGAAGAACCTAGATTGGCACGATGCTATTGAAGAACACGATGAACTGTATGATTCACTCATGAGTGAATGGAAGAAGGCTACTGCTTAAATACTTCAATTTGATTAGAATTGCGAAAGGAGAAAATTCCTATGGACATTGGAGCCTACTTTGAGCTGCTCAAATACGTTCTTATGGCAGCCACCTTCATAGTGCTTGTTCTGATATTTCTTCACCTGTTCTACGGCAAAGAAGAGAAACAAGATTAGCCGTCTATTTTTTCAATTTTCTGCGGATGAGAATCACCGCCGACTTCTATAAAGTCTTATAGCATCGACACCTCTTTCAAGTTCAGCGATGACTGAGCGAGAATGAACGTTGACGCTATCATAGAACAAATCAAGACAATGTGCCCATGGATTTCAAGAGATCAAATACTGAGCAGGCTTGAGATTGAAAAGCAAAAGACCGGCGGACTGATTTCTGATGGTGCTCTTATGAACATGATTGCCGCAGAATTTGGCTGCGCAGCGAAGAATGAGGTGCATATGCCTTCACTTCTCGTGAAAGACCTGCTTCCAGGACTGAACGATATCACCGTGACTGGAAGAGTTCTGGCAATTTTCCCGTCGAAATCCTTTGACGGGGCGAAGAAAGGAAAGCTCGCAAGTCTGCTCATATGCGATAAAAGCGGCATTCTGAGAGTTGTTTTGTGGAACGATAAGACCGAAATGCTGGAGAAAGATGAATTGAAAGTCGGGCAACTGGTAAGATTCGCACACGGATACACGAGGCAGGACCTGAGCGGAAAAGTCGAACTACATGTCAGTGAAAGGTCCGAGTTTGAGATTGACCCAAAAGACATCCAAGGCCACGAATATCCAGATATTCGCAAGTTCTCTGTGAAGATTGGCAAGATACCCGCGATTTCAGGCAGCAAACGGGTGTCCCTCGTAGGTATTGTGAAGAAAATATTCCCTGCCTCAACATTTGAAAGAAAGGACCTGTCTCAGGGAAAGGTCATGCGATTCGTGCTGGAGGATCAAACGGCCACTATTGCGGCTGTGGTTTGGAATGAGAAAGCCGACGAACTTGAAAAAAACCTGAGAATTGGTGACAGGATTCAGATAGTGAATGGGAAAATCAAGAAAGCGATAGGAGAACAGCTTGAAATCAATGTGGACGCGGGAACCTACCTGGGACCAGCCTCCGAATCTGAAGAATTCTGTGAGATAACTGAGCTGAGAGAAGGAATGGACGTCGTGAATGTTGAAGGTGAGGTTGCCACAAAACCCTTCGTGAGAGAGGTCAAAACCTCTAAGGCAGAAATTGTCAAATTGGCAACGTTTGAACTGAAAGACGGAACTGGCGAAATTCTGGTTTCTGCTTGGCGAAAACATGCGGATGTCGCATCCAGTCTTAGACAAGGTGAGAAGGTAATCATCAAAAACGTCTATGTTAAAAGAGCGTTTAGTGGAGAACATCTCGAAATTTCGACCCGAAACAACACTTCAATCATCGCGATCGACTAGTCCACGCTTTTTGGTGCCGGGGGCGGGATTCGAGCCCGCGACTTCTGGACACTGGGCGCCCTATTTGGCCCTTCTTTGTTCTCCAGATTATGAGTCTGGCGCCCTGGCCAGGCTAGGCTACCCCGGCAATACTGTTTCAGGCAATTTGGATTATGAAAGCCATAATTTAAGGTTATTTGGTATTTTGCCCTTTCTTTACCGAGTTTGCTTTGTCTGCTTGGGAGTTTTTATGTGTCGAAATACCGGTTGACGGCTCCTTTTTTGTTTTTGGACATATTGCGGAGGGAGAATAAAGTATTATATATTAAGACACAATTTAACATACACGTAGAAGGCAAATCGCAATGTTGAAAAGTATGGAGATAGGAGAGCAAGTCAACCCATGCGAGCAGACGGAACTGAAGGAAAGAGTTGAAGCAACGCTGTACAGACTGCGCGAACTGCGAGAACGAGTCGCCGAACTGAAACGTAGATGCGAAGAACTAAGAGCGATGGAAGCCAAGCGGGTCGAAAAATTCAAGAACAAGGCCAAATGCGACAAATGTGGTTACGTGCTTGATGCTGAAGAAGGAGCAGTTGTCAAGGACGCAAACGGTGAAGAAAAGAGTCGCTATCACAAAGCTTGTTTCGAAGCACTATTCAAATAGCAGACAGACTTGATTCGAGAGCGGAACCCTACCCCTTCACCAATTTCTCAACGGTAGAGCTTTTCCCAACGTAAGCAAGATTTGCAGTTCCTACGAAAATGCCAGTCTCCACCACGCCTGGAATAACCTTCAGTTCTCGTGCAAGTTCCGCCGGACCACGTATCAGTCCGAATTCCGTGTCAAGTATTACATTGCCATTGTCAGTTATAACAGGGCCTACTTTGCCGCTTCCTTCTCTGAGAACAGGTTTGCCCTTCAGAGCCTTCAGCTTTCGCATTACTAAGGAGATCGCAGGAGGCATTACCTCAACTGGCACAGGTTGACCCTTTTCACCCAGGATCTTAACCACTTTGCCTTCGTCGGCCACGATGATGTTCTGTTTTGAAGAGTACGCAAGAATCTTCTCGCGAGCAAGGGCGCCCCCCATCCCCTTGATCAGATTCAGTTCTCGATCAATCTGATCAGCCCCGTCAATCGTCAAATCCAGTATTGGATGCTCTTCCAGAGTTGTTGTCGGTATATGATGTTCTACCGCGAGCATGAAGGATTGGTATGAAGTCGGTATCCCTAAAATACGGATTTTCTCGCGGTTGATTTTCTTTCCGATTTCTTCGATTGTCATTGCAGCTGTGCTTCCGCTTCCTAGCCCAACAGTGAAACCGTCTTTCACATGTTTGACTGCTGCAAGCGCCGCGTTTCTCTTCTGTTTTTCAACTTCTTGTGGTTTAGGAATCAATTTCCATTTGCCCCAGTCGGTCTAGGACTTTTTCAACTTCAGATCGTATTTCCTCGATTCGTTTCTCAGCTTCAGTGCGGGGACTGGTGGTTTTTTGAGCTTGAGGTTTCCGCTTTTTCTTCGCTTTCTCTTCTCCGCCTGTTTTCTCATCTTCCTCGACAGTTTTCTCTGCGTCTTCAGGCACTTTCATGGCGATTGTGACTTCCTTGACACGTTTTGCCTCTGTCTTGGAACGCAATTCTTCGATCTTTGATCCGAGTTCATCGAATCTCTGGCTGAAAAGCTTCATAAGATCTTCTTGCATGGTTTCAAGCTCATGCAAAGCAACCAAGGACTCGTCTTTGGTCATCGCGTCCTTGACGAGCATCATTCTGGCTTTGTAGGTTTCGGCGAGTCGTTCTCTTTCCTGTTCAGTTATCTTGCCTTCAGCATGAGCCTCATACAGTCTTCGAATAGCGTCGCTGAGAATTTCCCTTTCCAGATCCAGTATTCGGAGTTCATCTTTGGCGTGGGAGGCTTCATTTGTTGGAACGCTCTTTGTGACTTTGAAGGGGTAACCTCTCAGTTCTGGAACAGGCTCGAACTCATCAGTTTTCTTAGGTTTCTTGCCTCTTCCGCGCATTGCAAAAGCCGCTATTAAGCATGCGATAATCACCGCTAGAACGATGATTATGATAGCTAGGGGATCAAGAGGCAATAACCGATTCCCTCTCTACTTCATTGCTTACTGTCCATATATAAATTGTTTAATTGCATTTCGACCTAGTTCTACTGAGTTGCGACCGTCTGAGGCCGTGTTCGCAGAGGTGTCTGTCCGTTGCTTTTCCGTTCTTTTTCAAAATCTATGTATTACTCCCAGAGGAATTTTCGTTACTCAGTTTGAGCCGCGCCTTCTTGCGCTTTTCAGTCTATGTCAATCTGAGCCCTCTGCAGTTTTCCAGAATAGTCAACGTAGACCGTTTTGATTTCGGAAAACTCGTTTATTCCTTCGATTCCTCCTTCCCTCGTTCCAATCCCAGTGTGTTTTACTCCTCCGAAGGGCAGGTGAACCTCTGATCCTATGGTGCTGGAATTCACGTATGTGAGACCTGCCTCGATTCTTTCTATCGCTTCCAACGCGTTTCTGAGGTCTCGAGTGTAGATGGCCGAACTCAAACCGTACTCCACCGAGTTTATTGCGTCAATTGCTTCATCGAAATTCTTCACAGTAATCAGCGCAAGTATTGGACCGAATATTTCTTCCTGAGCGATTCTCATGTCGATCGCACAGTCTGTGAACAGGGTCGGTTCGAAGAAGAAGCCTTCTCGCTTGGGAGTTTTTCCCCCTGTGGCAAGTTTTGCCCCTTCACTTTTCCCTATTTCGACGTACTTTGCGCTTTTCTCTTGAGCCGCCTTGTTGATCAACGGACCGACATCATTGGTCTGGTCAAGTCCATTTCCAAGTTTCAACTTTCTTATTCTTGTGACCAGCATTCTTTCAAACTTATCTCGAATTTTTTCGTGCACAATTACTCTTGAGGCAGCTGTGCATCGCTGTCCAGTGGTTCCAAAAGCGCCCCAAATCACGCCGTCCATTGCGAGCATCAAGTCGGCATCGTCCAAGACTATTATTCCGTTCTTGCCGCCGAGTTCTAAGCCGACTCGTTTGAGACCGGCCTGTTTTAGGATTGTCGCCCCCGTGTCTTTATGGCCCGTAAACGAGACTGCTCTGACTTTCTCATTCTGGACAAGACTCATTCCAGCATCTTGGCCTGATCCAGTGACCATATTCACTACGCCTTGAGGAAGACCTGCTTTCTCGAGGATTTGGACGAGGCGCGCTGCCAAGAGCGGGGTGTCCGATGAAGGTTTGAAAACAACTGTGTTGCCGCAGATCAGAGCCGCCATTATTTTCCACGCTGGGATTGCGATTGGAAAATTCCAAGGAGTTATTATCCCGCACACACCCACTGGTCGCCTTATTGTCATGCAGAATTTATTTTTCAGTTCTGAAGGGGTCGTTGCACCAAACAGTCTTCTACCCTCGCCTGCCATGTACTCTGTGATGTCGATTGCTTCTTGCACGTCGCCTCTCGATTCGCTTATGACTTTGCCCATTTCCATCGTCATTTCGCTGGCAAGTCTATTCTTGTCTTGTCGCAGCAATTGGGCAGCTTTCAGGAGAATTGTGCCTCTTTTTGGAGCTGGTGTTCTACTCCAATTCCCAAGAGCTTGATTGGCCGCTTCGACTGCTTTGGCTATGTCCTCTCGGTTCCCTTTCTGGAAGAACCCCAGAATCTGCTTAGGTCTTGCGGGATTGTCAGTTGGGAAGGTTTCACCCGAAGCTGAACTGATCCATTTTCCATTTATGTAAAGTCCAAAACGGTTTGGGTTTTCCATTTTCTCAACCTAGTCAATTTTCCCGTGTGATTTCAGTTCGCACAGAAACTGTGAAGCTGATGATTGGACGGTGATCTGGAGCAACTGTTCCCGAAGGGTCATCGTTTGTGACTCATGTGATAAGGATGCCGATAAGAGGGACTCTTTCAAGCACATCTTCTGCGTGCGGAGCACGTGACAAACTTTCAGTCAAATCTTCGCCGGCAACATGCTCGCCCTGATGGTCACCTTCCACCCAAAGAAAATTATCAGACACATCATAGACTTTGCCTTTGCAGGCGATATATGCCGGTCTTCCTTCTTTTCCGTCGAACTTTTTCAGTTCTTCCAGAGCGAATTGTTTTGGGGAAGTCAAGACAGCACCACTTTAAGGAATGCGGATGTCAGGCATTTGAAATTTTCGGAATGTGTTCGACAACGCGCATTAGGCTTCTTCAACTGGCACTCGACAGAGACATTTTGATGGAGCCTCGGGCGGGATTTGAACCCGCGACCATTACCTTACCAAGGTAACGCCCCACCGGGCTAGGCTACCGAGGCATTTGCAGAGACAATATTGAGCAACTGTTTTTTATGTTTTAAACATTCCTGAAGCCGCGAGGCTAAACAGATATAAAAGAAGACATCGAATTCAACAGTTGATCCGTTAAGAAAGCGGGGGTTTCCGAGCTTGGTCAAAGGAGCAAGGCTTAGGACCTTGTCGCGTAGGCGTTCATGGGTTCAAGTCCCATCCCCCGCACCA
>DATEYW010000031.1:0-3164 GCA_035256045.1 Bathyarchaeia archaeon
TCCATTTTCCATGTAATTGCAGACTGTCTTCGACAAGACAAGTCGAATGGCAATTTCGCCGACGCCTGTCGCTGAACAAGCTCCCGTCCGATTGTCCGCGTAAGTTCCACATCCGATCAGAGGAGAATCTCCAATTCTGCCAGGAAGCTTAAGAGGAAAGCCGCCTGTAGAGGTTGCCGCAGCCAGGTTTTCATCTTTGTCCAAGGCCACTGCCCCAACCGTTTCAAGATTGAAAAGCTCAGGATGTTTTCTCGCAAGTTCCGTGAGTTTTGGGAGGTCATATTTTCCTTCAAGCAGAGCTTTTTTCTGCTCCTTGAAGTAGCGGAGTCTGAGTTCGCTTACTGGGTTTCTTCTTGGAAGTCCATGCAACTTAGCAAGCTTTTCAGCTCCCTCTCCAACAACAAAAACATGATCCGAATTTTCCATTACTATTCTCGCTAGGCGAACAGGGTTTTGGATGTCTCGTAGGAGTCCCGCAGCACCTGCCCGAAGCGTTCTTCCGTCCATAATTGAGGCTTCCATCTCAATTTGTTTGTCAATGTTTAGACTCGATCCGTAGCCGGCGTTGAAGGCGCCGTCGTCCTCCAAAACAGACACTGCTTCCATCACGGCGTCAAGAGCTGTTCCACCCGTCTTCAGGATTTCAAAGCCTTCCACAGTTGCTCTCTTCACGCCCAATATCCCTGATTGACTGCGTTCAGGCTGCCATGTTCCAGCGCCGCCATGAACAACGATTACTGGCTTTTGCTTTCTTGGCAACTTTTCCGCCCTTCAAACCTGATATGTTAGCCTAGATAAAGGAAATTTAAGTTTGCTGCTTCTGGCAGTCAAAATGGATAAATTCCCGCAGCCGAATATTGATAATGGGATGATGTGAGGCGACGGCTAGGAGCCTCTGGCAATGAAAAAGCCAAATCCACACTGACCCATCAAACAAGATTGTCCGCCCGTGCCTTGTGTTTGAAACGGTTAAATTTCAGCATAACAACCTTGGCAGTGGTGCTTATCATGCTGAAAGACTTCAACCTCATAGCGACTACGTACCGTAGAACTGAGGGACAGGCCCGCTCGGAACTTCGCTATCTTCTCGAACAAGCTGGCGACTCAACCCCGACTGTGGAGCGGACGGGGATTTCAGGCGTCGTGGTTGCCAAGACAACTTTCGGCTCAATCGAAGCGATAAGGAAACTGAGAGAAATTCTCCATGCGCGTCCGTATGAATTTCGCTATTTGCTTCGCGTTATTCCCATCGAAAAAGTCGTTCGCACTGATCTGGAACAGATACAAAATGCGGTTAACGAACTGAGTCCAAATATTGCCGAGAACGAGACCTTCCGCATAACCGTGGAGAAGCGTTTCACATCAACTTCATCCAGGGAGATCATTCAGGTTGCTGCAGCAAACGTCAAGCGAAAGGTGAATCTTTCAAATCCCGACAAAATCCTGCTGATAGAGGTCATAGGCGGACTGACAGGAATTATCATTGCGAAACCTGATGAAATTCTATCCGTCTTGAAAGAGAAGGTCCTTTAGCGTTTGGTCGTCGACAAAGCCATCTTCTCTATTATCAGATCAACCACCGCTCTTTTCGAATCATTACCCTCCATAAGTGTTTCAAGTTCTAGACTCTTAATGTTGAAAATGTGCTGAATGAGCCTTGTTTTTCCTTCACTCAGCTCAAGTACTGTTTCATCTGGTTGTCTGCCCAGATGCTTCGAGACAAGCAGCATTGTTGACCTTACTGTCTTAGACTTGTTTCCCACGACCAAGACTGCAATACGCTGCGAGGTTGATTTGATGCCGACAAGTTCAGTCGCCTTGACTATTTGCTTTTCTGCAGCGGCGAAAAGAAGAGTCTCCATAGCCAAACTTTTGGATATGTTCCGGCAATTCTCGGACACAGTCAGCGCGTTCAGTGCTGCAAAGTAAAGATGTTCCCACGTTGCGACGTGATCTGCATCAAAAAACTGGATGTCCACATACGGAGGTTTCTGTCTCTCAATTTCTCGCAAAAAACTCTCTGGGCTTCTAATCGCCACGTCGTTGAAGCCTGCAATTCCAATGTATCTGCCGTATTCCTCAATGAACTTCAGCAATCGCTCTCCTCGGTGACTTCCTTAACGAAACGTTCGACTAGCTGGGCGGGGACGCCTGCTTCAACGAGTTTTTTGGCTTCAACTTCAATACGTTGTCCTCTTTCGTGGGATCTTCTTAGTATTTTGCCTATTGTCTCTTTGATTTCCCAAGGGAAAACTACCCAGTCACTTGTCTCTTTCGAATAGTAGTCAGGCTTCACAGCGCTCCAAGGCTTGTAATAGACGGTGAGTATCTTGAGTTCTTTGGCACCCTGTTCAACAATATGTTGCCTCACTAGCTGCAAGCTCTTCCCGGTATCCGCAACTTCGTCTACGATCAATATTCTTTTGTCGAAAACGTCCATCGATAATGGCTGAGTGAGAGACGGTTCATCTTTTGTTTCTGAAAAACCAAGGTAGAACTCTGCTCTAACGTTTGCCAGGTTGGGGTTGCTGAGTAGATCAGACAAGATTCTTGCTGGCGGCCAACCTCCTCTTGAAATGCCTACAATGATATCTGGCCTGAAGCGGTCTTTTCGGATTCTTTCAGCCAGATTTAAGAGCATATCATAAATCTGATTCCAAGTTGGCGCTTCAAACCTGACTTCAGAAGCCAATATACTGTCCTTCCCACTGTATCAGAACGAGCAGGAATTTATAAATTTAGAACCTTCCGGAAAATAGGCCCGATCTATGTTGGCCGCTTTCTAGTTCTTTCACTTAGGAGATGTAGAACAGATCCTCTTTTCTTCCTTCACCGATTTGTCTAATAAGCTCGTATTGTGCTTCCAACAGAATCTTGAGTTTCTCAACGTCATTCTTGGCATCATCGATTTCTTTGGTTTTCTCAAGTAGTTCGGACTTTTGAAGCTGCTCTTCAAGCCTTGCGATTGATATTTGAATTATCTTGACCTTGAAGGCAAACATCTGAAGAATGTACAAGAGACTCAACTGTGAAGATAACTGCTCCAGTCGATCGTACTCCAGCTTTTTCATGATTGAAGCACGGACTTTCTGTGCCTCAGAAGCATGTTCCAGCCTTAAAGTCTTGTCGAAACTTTCAATTCTCTTTAGCGCTGGGTCTTTGCT
>DATEYW010000032.1:0-2116 GCA_035256045.1 Bathyarchaeia archaeon
ACCTTGCTGGGAACCCGAGGTCACAAGGATGTTTTCAGGTTTTACAGTTGCTTTTTCTCGGGCCATCCAGTTGGCTATCTGTTCTCGGAAAATCCATTCTCCTTCAGTCGGTCCGTATTGCAGTGCCAGCGCGCCTTTTTCCTGAAGGATTTGAACACATATGCTTTCAATATCTATTAGAGGAAAAGTTTCAGACGCTGGGAGGCCTCCTGCGAAGGAGATTATGTCTGGCTGACGGGTGAACTTAAGAAGGTCCCTTATTTCTGATCTTCTCATGCTTTTTGCGTTCTTAGAGTAGAAGATTGAAATATCCTTTATCATGCAACAGCCTCCCCTACATTGTACTTGAAATTATCCCTTGTGCTGCCTTGCAGTTTGAGTCGACATATAAGTCTGTTGCAGAATTTCAGAAAGACTGAACGTGTGAAAAAGCTCAGTGATCGTTTTCTCACTCGTTTTCAAGAAGTGGCGCGCTCGATCTCAATTAGAGATCGGTTTGGAAATCGCCGCTAGCTTTCTTTTCTTTTTCCCGTAGGCAGCTATAGCCAGCAGAGATGCAATCATAAAAAGTGGAAGAATCATGCCCGTCGGGAACTCTGGAACGAACACAGGAATGTCAGTGGGTGAAACGTCTATTTCATTCACAGTATAGTCGTAGTTTATGTCCCACGTGTAAAACATGAATTCGAACTGTGTGGAGTTGCCAACAAAATCTAAGGGGACTTTCCATTCAAGGTATCCTGGGCTTCCTGTCGCTGCCTCCACTCTGCTTGTTTCGTTATCCCATTTCGAGTCCTTCCAAGTGAGGAGTTGTCCCGTATTATTCTGTGCATCAAATACGGCAAAATCCCATTTGTCGAGTGCACCCGTCGTCTGTCCAGGGTCGGCGTTTATCCAAGTGGCGAAGGAAACCCTGTCATAGTTAAATGGGTATCCACCTCGCACTTTCATCATTAGGTAAAGGCTATCGTTGTCACGGCATGCCCAACCTTCAAGAAGGTCTGTGGAGACAGTTACGTATGTTTCGTTTATGTTGTAGGCTGGGTCAGTTCCTAATGGGGCGAAACCCAAGGCCGTCCAGTCATTTGGGTTTCCGTCGACGGTGATTGTACCGCTGCTTATCGCCTTTGCTCTGGGAAAGATTGCCAGAATCAGAATCGCGAAGGCAATCACGATTAGGAGATGTCTCTTCACTTTTTTCACTCTTTTTTCAAGCACGGAAGAGAACGTGTTGCTTATATCTACTTTGGTTTGGGCCAAAAAACGTGGCATTTTTCCTACGCAGGTTCGCAACTTCCTGGACCTTTTCCCAGCCATACAACCCCACTTCTAGGTCAAGCCAGTCTACTAAGCAAGCCTGGTCCTTGAGAAAACCGGGATGCATGCCCTATCAGGTCTGCCATCTTTTCAACTAGGGTCGGAAAGTCATCTGCCTTTCGAATGGAGAAATCCGCCGCGTGGAATTCAATCGGACAGACGCTAGGTTTCGTCGCTGAGTCTCTTTGAATATTCACTTTTTAGTTTCAGCAAGTTGTCAATGACTTTCTCGGTTTTGACCTGCTTTGGCATTGTCTTGATTGCTATGAGGAGGAGTCCGCCCCTTTTCCACTGCTCGTAACGTTTCAGGTATGAGCTCTTGAACATTCCGAGGACTTCTTGATCCAGTCCCCTTGCTCTATCTTCAATCATTTTCTCGTCTCGCCTTCTCCTTTCACCGTTGTCTACGACTTCGAGATAAAAAGAGGTTCTTCCCAAACCTGTAATATCACATACACGAAATACTCTTCGCAAACTATCATTGTTCGAGCCTTTTGCTTTGCAGAATGATAACGGCGAAACCAAGAAGTCATGTCGTGTGCGCGGTAAACCAAAATATCTGCTCAACAGGGCACGAGAAAGTCTCGCTACGGTGATTGAATCATGAATGTTAGGGTGTCGAGAAGAACTGTTCCGTCGTATTCAATGCTGACGAAGACTTCGTAGATTCCGGCGTTGGCTGGATCAGGATATAGTAACTGGGTTATGTATGCGATTCCTGAGGCGTCAGTTGATTGTTCCCTAGCGTAATGTATGCTTCCGTTGTATTTTTTGACTTCAAAGCCTACTAGTCGATTCG
>DATEYW010000033.1:0-2755 GCA_035256045.1 Bathyarchaeia archaeon
AAAAGCCCTCAACCTCTTCTTCAATCCATCCTCAGTCGCTATTGTTGGAGCCACAAAGAGAACTGAGAAAGCAGGACAGGTAATATTCAAAAACTTTGTTGAGAACAAGCAAAGAGGAGTCTTCAAGGGAGACTTATATGCTGTTAACCCAAATGAAACATCGATTTTGGGCATTAAGTCATATCCCACTCTGACGAAAATCAGAGACAATGTTGAACTCATAGTTGTTGTCGTTCCAGCGAATGTCGTGCCGCAAATCATGAGAGACGCGGCAGCCAAAAAGGTGAAGGTCGCAGCAATAATAACCGCAGGGTTCGGAGAAGTTGGAAACCACGACCTCGAAAATCAAGTTGCGACGATAGCAAAGGAAGCAGGAATACGCGTCTTAGGACCCAACTGTCTTGGTGTCTACGATTCCCGGACGGGCGTCGACATGCTATTCCTTCCCGAGACAAAAGTGCTCCTAACCGGAGACGAGGTAGTTGCCACCCCCCGCCCGATGCCAGGAACCATATCGATTGTAACGCAAAGCGGCGCTTTCGGAGCCGCAGCCTTAGATTATCTGACCGGACTGCACACTGGAGTAAGCAAGTTTGTAAGTTTCGGCAACAAAATCGACGTGGACGAAGCCGAAATGCTCCGCTACCTATACCATGACGACGAAACAAACGTAATACTTCTTTACGTTGAAGACATAAAGTCAGGAAGAAAATTCCTGAAAGCGGCAGAAGAAATAACCAAGAAAAAGCCTGTTATAGCTCTAAAATCTGGAAGAACAGAGGCAGGCGCACGCGCAGCTGCCTCTCACACGGGAGCAATAGCTGGCTCAGACCAGATCTACAGCGCCGCATTTAAACAGACAGGAATCTTGAGAGCAAGCGACATGGACGAATTCTTCCACGCTGGAAAAGCGTTGTCGATGCAAATACCCGCGCAAGGAAAAAACGTCGGCATAATAACGGATGCGGGCGGCCCAGGAATAATGGCTGCCGACGAATGCGGACTGAAAGGGTTAACTGTAAAGCGTTTTTCCGAGGAAACAGTCGGAAAATTCGAGAGACTCAAAGCAGAAGGCAAAATTCCCAAGTTCGCAACAAACTTCAACCCGGCAGACATCACTGGTTCAGGAACAGCAGGAATGTTCGAACTCGCGGCTGAAATCCTATTCCAAGATCCGGAAATCCACGGGATAGTAATGCTTGGTCTTCACCATACCCCTGCTTTGACAGAAGACTTCGTTGACAAAGTCGCCCGAGTAGCCAGAAAATATGAGAAACCGATAGTCGCCTGCGACATCGGCGAAACAGAGATGGCGTTGAGCGTCCGGCTCAGATTCGACAGATTTGGCATACCTGCTTATTCATCGCCTGAAGATGCGGCGAGAGCAATGAATGCACTTATGTGGTACGGAGTCTACCTGAAAAAGAAGGGGAAACTGGAAGAATACATTGAGGAATTCCTAGAGCGTAAGCATAGAAAAACTTTCAAGTCACAACCTCGATTCTGACTCTGCGCCCATCAGTCAGACCTAGACGCTTTCTCAAGTTTTCTTGGGCTACAATTTCAACGATGTCTTCAGGATAATCCGAGACTTTAGGAAAAATGAGCGCGCATTCCAGATTCTCAAGTCTGGCCCTGAACAATGTTCCGCGGCAATAGCCCTGAACAGGAACAATCTCGATACCTGATGACTTTGCTAACTGCCTTCTGATTTTGATGCTATCTGGCGTCAGTCTCACATTCAGTGTTCCTGAGGCCGGTGTAAAACCGAGTCTCTTTTCAACCTGCGCCTTCACCCAGGGAAGACATGTGAACTTTGTTCCTTCACCCTTTCCTGAAAAGACCAATCCTTCTAGCGAAAGATGTTTCAGAGAAAGATACTCCTAGCCTTGGATTCTGAGCCCCGAACCGTACATGAAAGAAGAAAAAATCATTTTTGTTCTTTGAGCCAAGCTGCAACTTTCTTGAAAAGCGCGTTTGAAGTCATGTCAACGACTGGAACAATCATTTTTTCCCGCGTTTCTATAACAGGCTGATACTTAGGCATGTATGAGTAGCCGAGAAAAGTCCAGAAAACCCGCCCTTTCTCCACAAGCATTTTCGCTGTCGTCTCAGTAGACGCCGGAAGCGGAAAATACAGAAAGATCACCCCTTCAGCCCAATACAGGCCCGCAGTCTTGCCCCCCGCGATAATCGAAGCAAACCTCGCAATCTCATCAGGTGTCGCGAAGTAGTCACGATCCATCACGACAACTTCCTTGAAAGGCTCATATGTTACAACAACATCGCTTTCACTCACAACATTCAACCTCTATTCACGTTGTCTAACTAGTTCTTCCCTTTTAATTTTATCATACTTCCAGAAAAAGTTATACAGCAGACACCTGTTAAGCCTTAGACCAAACATGTCGAAGGAGCAGTCAATAGCTTGCAAGAAATTCGTGTCGCATTGGTTGGGGTGGGCAACTCCGCTTCTGCCCTAATCCAAGGAGTAGAATACTACAAAAACGCGAAAGAACGCGCAAACGTGCCAGGCCTGATGCACGTGAAGTTTGGCCCCTATCACATCAGCGACGTGAGGTTTGTAGCTGCTTTTGAAGTTAACAAAGAAAAAATAGGAAAAGACTTGTCTGACGCCATTTTTGTAGCCCCAAACTGTTGCGCAAAGTTCGCAGAAGTGCCGAATCTGAACGTCAAAGTAACAGGCGGCCCGGTCCTTGACGGTGCAGCTGAACATATGAAACAAGTCTTCAAC
>DATEYW010000034.1:0-5752 GCA_035256045.1 Bathyarchaeia archaeon
GGCGGCGGAGACAGACTTCAAGAAACTGTCAACATAATGAAAGAGCTGAAGGAGACCTATGAGAGTGAAGTTGACGTTAGAGTCTATCTCTCAAAGGCAGGAGAACAAGTAGCAAAGTGGTACAGACTCTACGAGTCTTTGAAAGAGAATTTTCACAAGCTCTGGGTTGAATCCGGCCCGAACTCTCCTTTTCTTGCCGGCGAACTTCAGCTCGGAAAGTTTGAATTTCTGCTCATTGCTCCTGCCACATCGAACACTGTGGCGAAGATCGCTGCGGGGATCTGCGACACTCTGCTTTCAAACTCGGCGATCATGGCGGGAAAAGCCTTCGTGCCAGTATACGTTATGCCCACGGACTTCAGTGAAGGAAACACTGTGACAAAGCTTCCTGACGGCAAAAATCTTCGCCTAAGAGTAAGAAAAGAGGACGCAGAAAACACTCGCAGGCTAGCTGCAATGGACGGCATTGCATTGTTGAAACAGCCTGAGAACATCCGCGGACTATTCGAGAAACATTTCGGTCGACCATAAGCTCTGATTGAAGCTGCTGCTTCCTTGAGGTCAACTTCTCTTTCATACAGCATTAGACCGACAAAGCAACAAAGCTAAAAACCTGAAAGCAATGAAATGTCTAAGACTGAGCGGATGAATGATGGTTGTCGCAGGCAAGATATTCAAGCTTTCAGAGCCAATGGCCGTCGCGGACATCGCGTCCCGACTTGAAGGATATCGAAACGAAGAAGAATACGCTGAGGGAGACTACAAGTTCACGCTTCTGACGGAAGTTGTGGGTTTGGTTCCGAAGGGCAGAACGTTGAGGGGAATATATTCACACGACTATGTCACTCAAGTTTTTCACCGAGGAAAGATCTTACCCACGCCACGTACCGTTGAAGCGGTTTTCAGTTTTGCCCAGAATGAAGGGACCACGTTCTTGACTGTTGTTGAGAAGAAGCGAGTCGCAAACTTCATTGCGAACAAGTTAAGCCAGATTTTGTTTGAGAAAGTGGGCGGAGTCTTGGAAGCACGAATTTCCCCTGAAACGTTGAAGAGTTTTCACCTGAAGAATCCTGAGGACACGAAGATCACCTTCTTTGACAACGTAGATATTCCGAACATTGACAAACTTTCCTTGTATGGTCCGGATCTCATAAACACTTCATTGTTTGAGGACTACGGAAAACACGGTGACTTGTGGTATGTTGTTGCGAGATCAAAAGAGTACGGTTACGTCGTCGGGATAACTCGAGACGCATCGGTAACGATTTTCAACTTGGGCGAAAAAGAACCTTACCTTGAATACGTTGCAAAAGAGATTTTTCCGCTGGCAATGGAAGAGAAGTAGACCGAGGCATATTCGGAGGGTAGCAGTCTAGTATTCGATTCCCTTTCGGGCTTTGAAGCCTGAGTTGTACGGGTGCTTTATCTCAATCATCTCTGTAACGAGGTCAGCAGCCTGGACAATCTCCACAGGTGCCTTCCGTCCAGTCAAGACAAGTTCCATTTGCTCAGGTTTCTTTTTAATCAGTTCTAAGACTTCGTCGATGTTGATCAATTTCAGACTGAGCGCAACGTTGATTTCATCCAGTATTACAACGTCGACATCACCATTATTGACCACTTCTTGAGCTTTCTTCAGAGCGTCTCTTGCCAGCTCAACGTCAACTTTGTCTGGGGGCTTCTCAGAAATGAACCTGCCTCGACCGTATGCCTTCAACGTGAGCCCAGGCAGTTTATCGATAATGTACAATTCGCCATAGTCAAAACCGCCTTTGATAAACTGTACAATGTAAACCTTAAGCCCTCTCCCAACTGCTCTGAGGGCGAGCCCAAAAGCCGCGGATGTTTTGCCCTTCCCATTTCCAGTGTAGACTTGAACGATCCCTTTTTCAAGTTTTACTTTTCGTGACCTCCTTCAAGAGTCTTCGAGCTGCAGATGCAGGGTCTGTCTTCTTGTCCATTATTTCATGAATGAGTTCTTCGAACTTGCCTTCTTTTTTCAGATCGTCTATTAAAGAAGTCGTTACTCCTTCCTTGACGGCTTCTATTAGTTCAGTTTCGGCCTTTGTTCTCAGGGAAGTTGTTCTGCATTCAAGATTGCCTTCTAAGAAGCATCTATGTTTGTCGATTTGCTCAATCAACTCGGAAATACCGTCACCTGTCAACGCTATCGTTTTTAGAACTGGAGGTTTCCACGGGCTTTCCTTATTGTTCAGCTGCAGATTCGACTGAATATCTATCACGGCTTTGTCTGCGTTATCGCGGTCGGCTTTGTTTATGACAAATATGTCGGCGATCTCCATTATGCCTGCTTTTATCGCCTGAATGTCGTCGCCGAGTCCTGGCGCGTGGACAACGACAATGGTTTGGGCAACCTTAATTATCTCAACTTCCGATTGGCCTGCCCCAACGGTTTCAACGATGACTATGTCTTTTCCTGCTGCGTCAAGAATCTTCACAGCATCTTTCGTTGCTCTAGCTATTCCCCCAGCGTAGTTCCGAGTTGCCATGCTCCGTATGAAAACGTCCTTGTCGGTGCAGAGGTCTTGCATACGAATTCTGTCGCCGAGAAAGGCGCCGCCTGTGAAAGGACTTGTGGGGTCAACTGCGACTACCCCGACTTTCTTGCCTATTTGCCTGTATTCTTTAACGATCTTCTCGATCAGAGTGCTTTTCCCTGCACCACCTGCACCGGTTAGCCCGATGATGTGTGCCTTGCCGGTGTGAGGATATATTTGGGCAATCAGTTCTCTGGCTTCTGGATCGTCGTTCTCAATTATGGTTATGGCCCTGGCTATGCTTCTGCGTTTTCCTTCCAGAACGCCTTTGGCAGTTTCCTCGGTTGTGGTCAACGCCTCAGCACATCTTGGCGCTCAGTTTTTTCCGAAAGGTGATCCAGGACATATTTTACTATGCTTTCTGTCGGTGTCCCGGGCCCAAATATCTCTTTTATTCCGAGCTTTTTAAGTTCGTCAATGTCTTCCTCAGGGATTATGCCTCCGGCGAAGACCATTACGTCGGTCATTTCTTGGTCTTTTAGAAGCTTCATTACCCTTGGGAATATGGTCTTGTGCGCTCCTGAGAGTATGCTTAGGCCGATTACGTCCACGTCTTCCTGCAGCGCTGTTTCAGCTATTTGTTCAGGTGTTTGTCTCAGTCCAGTGTAGATTACTTCCATGCCTGCGTCTCTGAGCGCTCTGGCAACGATTTTTGCTCCTCTGTCGTGACTGTCCAGTCCTGGTTTTGCTATCAAGACTCTTATTTTCTTTCCTTTCTGCATGTATGTCACCGTCTAGATTATGATTAACTCCTTGTACTCACCGTAAACTTGTCGCAACACTTCACAGATCTCCCCTAGCGTTGAATAGACCTTCACTGCATCAATTATTGTCGGCATCAGGTTTTCATCTTTTTCTGCGGAGTGCCGCAGTTTGTTCAGGGCATCTTCAACCTTTTTCTTGTTGCGTTCACGCTTCAGCTTGTTTAGAGCTGTAGTTTGCGTTTTTTCAGCCTTCGGGTCCACGCGCAAGAGTTCTATCGGAAGTTCTTCCCTTTCGATCTTGAAGTCGTTGACGCCGACTACGATGCGCTTCATTTCTTCGATTTCTTTCTGATACTTGTATGCGCTGTCAGCTATCTCTTTCTGGAAAAAGCCTTTTTCGATCGCGGCTATTGCTCCGCCCATTTCGTCGACCTTTCGAATGTAGTCGAAGGTCACTTTTTCCATTTCGTTCGTTAGTGCTTCGATGTAGTATGAACCTGCCAATGGGTCTATCGTGTTTGTTGCCCCACTTTCATGAGCCACTATCTGTTGAGTCCTTAATGCAACTCGGACAGCTTCTTCACTGGGCAGCGCTAGAGCTTCATCAAAGGAGTTGGTGTGCAGTGATTGGGTCCCGCCAAGTATTGCAGACAATGCTTGAATCGTAGTGCGAGTGATGTTGTTCAAAGGTTGTTGAGCTGTAAGTGTGCAGCCTGAGGTTTGAACGTGCATTCTCATCCACATCGATCTTGGGTTTTTGGCGTGAAATCTTTCCTTCATCAATTTTGCCCATATCCTTCGAGCAGCTCTGAATTTGGCTATTTCTTCGAAGAAGTCGTTGTGAGCTGCGAAGAAGAAAGACAATCGTTGGGCAAAATCGTCGACCTTCAATCCTCTTTTCATCGTTGATTCGACGTAGCTTATTCCGTCGTAGATTGTGAAGGCGAGTTCCTGAACTGCGCTGGCACCTGCCTCTCTGATGTGGTAGCCGCTTATGCTTATCGGGTTCCATCTTTGCAGATGTCTTGCGCAGTACTCTATTATGTCCGTTGCGAGTTTGACGGCGGGTCTTGGCGGATAGATGCAGAGCTTTTGAGCGAAATACTCTTTCAAATTGTCGTTCTGCATGGTTCCACCGAGCTTTTCCCTCGGCACTCCCTGCTTGTCGCCAACGGCGATGTACATTGCCAAAAGCATTGATGCTGGACCATTTATCGTCATAGAAGTAGTGACCTTGTCAAGGGGAATTCCATCCAAGAGCGCTTCCATGTCTTTCAATGAAGCGACTGCGACACCGCAGATGCCTACTTCACCTTCTGCCATAGGATGATCCGAGTCGTAACCAAGAATCGTTGGATAGTCAAAAGCAATGCTGAGCCCGGTTTCGCCCTCTTTAAGGAGATATTTGAAACGCTGATTGGTTTGCTTTGCCGTTCCGAAACCTGAAAATTGTCGCATAGTCCATAGGCGCCCTCTATACATGGTTGCGTGAACGCCGCGCAGGAACGGATATTCACCCGGGAAACCCATGTCCCGAACGTAGTCAGTTGACTTGATGTCTTCAGGAGTGTACAAGAGTTTGATCGGAATGTTCGAGGTGTTCTTGAATTCGCTTTTTCTTTCTTTAGACTGTTTCGTCCAGTTGGGTAACGTTGTGTGTTCCCAGCGTTCGCGTTCTTTCCTTAACTGATCAATTCTCTTTTCATCAGACAGCATATCATTCCACTCTTTATGATGGGCGCAAGTTATCTGAAAGTACAGTATCACCATTGAACCTGAAAGGATATTTTCTTATCGGTCCAGAAGACCACTTAAGCTCATCAACTTCGCACATGAACGCGGGCGAAGAGCTTGAAAACAAACTTTTAACGCAACTAACTGGCTAACCTCTAACAGGTTTGACGGAGCAGGAGCAGGAAGTTGTGGCAGAACCAAGAAAGGCAAAGCGAAAGAAAGCAATGCGGCCAGTCGAAATCTATGATTATGACAAAGAATGGCCTTTGAAATTTGCCAAGGAAAAAGCCAGTATAATGAGCGTGATCGGCCCTAGAATTGTTACGGTTGAGCATATTGGAAGCACGGCCGTTCATGGCTTGTGTGCCAAACCGATTATCGACATAATGGTGGGAATTCGCAGACTGGCCGATGCAAAACACTGCATCGTACCGCTCGAAAGCATAGGCTATGAGTATGTGCCCGAGTATGAAGCCTCACTCCCTGAGCGACGATATTTTAGGAAGGGCCCTTCAGAAATGCCTAACAAACACTTTCATTTGCACATGGCCGAGCATAACAGTGACTTCTGGAAGAGGCACTTACTATTCAGAGATTATCTCAGGACGCATCCTGACACTGCTCAACAGTATTGCGAGTTAAAGAAGAAACTTGCAGCAAAACATAGATTGAATCGCGAAGCCTATACAGAAGCCAAAACAGAGTTCATCGAATCAGTAGTCCACAATGCAGCTTGATGTCAGCCATCAGTCTTGT
>DATEYW010000035.1:0-20631 GCA_035256045.1 Bathyarchaeia archaeon
ACAAGATTGTACTGATACTCACCTTCTCTAAGGCGTATGTTTGAGGAAACGAGCTCTGCAGTCAATGCTTCTTCAAGGAATTTGACCTCTCGCGGTAGCAGTTGACGTTGAGACAAGCGATATCCCCTATTCAATAATCTATTCTCATACGAACTAAATAGTCTGTTGTTCTCATTCAATAGTTTCAATTGAACTTAATAATAAATGCTTCGAAGTTAGAATATGGTGTTTCAATTCTTTCAACACTTGCAGATTCATATTCAATTCGGTCAACTGAAAAACTCCTTATTTCATTAAACGAGTCCTATTGTATTGATGTGTCGAATCATGGAAACCTATTTCGGTGACCATGTTATCCCATACGTGCCCTTACAGAGGAAATACCAAGAAAAATACCACACATGCGGTTTGCAATTAGGCAAGAAATACAGGAGCCACTTCGAAATAATTGCTTTGATTGTAGAAGCCGTCAAAGAAGGCGGACAAGCCAAATTCTCGATTATGAAACACGCGAACATCAATTGCGGACAACTCAACAAGTTCCTCGATTCACTCATCCAAATAGGGTTTATCGAACAATCAGCGATAGATGGCAGGCCAATATATCGCGCAAGCAGCAGAGGCCAATCCTTCCTAAGACAGTACTATATTCTGTTAAGCATGTTGATGACTTCACAAAAAGATGCCGTGCGTATGCCCATAATATACGAGGAACAGTTCAGATCAAGGTAAATGCGGTCCGCTCTGTAATCCGTCTTTTCCGTTTCGCCAAACATGATAAAATCTGTTAGTCAGACCATTCGCAATCTTCAGATTAGCCGCATATTCCTTCTGAGCCCTCTCGGTGTTGTTTTATAAGTCCAAGAAGCAACAAGAGCTCAGACAAGAGGCTTCTCATTGACTCACGGACTCACTTATTCAGACACGGGCGTCGACAGAGACAAAAGAGCGGAATCGAAAAAAGCATTGCGGCAACTGAGAAGAACCTATGATTACAGCCGTTACGGCAAAATTGTCGAGTTGCCCTACGGAAGAATTTTCCCGTTTCATGATTGCTACCTCGATTTAGTCATAGAAGGCATAGGTACAAAGGTTCTGTTGGCGCAGCTTGCAGGAAAATATGACACCGTCGGAATTGATGGTGTCGCAATGGCAGTTAACGATGTTATACGGTCTGGAGCGAAGCCTTTGGCAATTGCGGATAACATTCACGCGCAGGTCTCTGACCCTGCTTTGGTTCAGGAATGGATGAAAGGTGTGGTCAAAGGTGCGGAAGAATCGGAATGCGTGGTGCCGAGTGGAGAGATCGGTGACGTTGCGGATCTAATAAAAGGGCTTTATGAAGGCAAGGGTTTCGACATGGTCTTCGCATCAATAGGCGAAGTTGCGAAAGATCGAGTGATCACCGGAAAGCATGTGCAGCCTGGAGACGTGATAGTTGGCTTAAGAAGCTCGGGCGTCCACAGCAACGGCATCTCACTCATCAGGAAGGTTCTTTTCAAACAGTGGAATGGAAAGTACGAACCCGACGCCGTTCCCGACGGATTAACGAGGGAAGTAGTCGAAGAAGTTCTTGAACCGACCAAAATTTATGTGAAACCATTCCTCAGGCTCGCAGAAAAGTTTGAAGTCAAAGGAGCCGTACACATTACTGGCGATGCATACCTAAAGTTTGGCCGCATTAGCAGGTTTTCGCCTGGCACAGGTTTTGAATTCGATAATTTTAAGCCGCAACCGATTTTCGATCTGATCCAGACCACTGCAAAAATACTTGGAAGGCCTATAACTAACGAGGAAATGTTCAAGACTTTCAACATGGGCTGGGGTTTTGCAGCAATCCTGAACAAGACCGCTGCAGACCCGGCGATAGATATGCTTGAGACAACAGGATTCGAACCAGCGCTAATAGGCCGGGTAGTGGCCAACGAGGGGATAAGGATCCTGTATAAGGACCAAGAAATCAGGCTAAATTGAGACTTTGTACGGATGATGGCAAAAGCGTTTAAATTCGCTCAGATTGAACATCTACCCATGAAATGGCGCCTGAGAATTGAAGTTGGTTTGAAACCCGGGCACAGCGACCCTGAGGGTGAAACCACCGCACAATTGCTGAAAGAACTCGGTTACAAGATTGACTCTGTTACCGTTAGCAAGGTCTACACTGCAATTCTCGAAGCTGCCTCAAAGAAGGATGCTCAGGCCAAAGCGGAAGAAATGTGCAAACGACTGTTGGCAAATCCGACTAAAGACAACTATTTAATCACTATCGAGGAAAAGTGATGACAGGTAGCCTGTACATCCGGAAGAAAGTGCCTTTTCCTCTCTTTGAGATCAACCTACAAACCGCCTCAGACGATCAACTCATTAACTATAGCACCGAACTCGGTATCGGACTAAACCTTCAAGAAATGAAACTCGTAAGAGAGTACTTCACCAAACGACATAGGAATCCGACCGACGTAGAATTGCAGACCATCGGGCAGACTTGGTCTGAACACTGCTGTCACAAGACATTCAAAGGAAAGATAATATTCAACGGAAAAGAAATCAACAGTCTCTTCAAGACCTACATAGCCAAAGCCGTCAGAAAGATCAATCCGAAATGGTGCTTTTCAGTCTTCGAAGACAACGCTGGAATCGTCAAATTCGACAGAGGTTATGGGATAGCTATCAAAGTTGAAACGCACAATCATCCTAGCGCGGTCGAACCCTTCGGTGGCGCTGCCACAGGCACGGGAGGCGTGATCCGTGATATCTTGGGGGTATGGGCCGACCCAATAGCCTGCACGGACGTATTGGGTTTCGGCCCCCTAGACTTTGACTACACAAAGCTTCCAACTGGCGTGAAACATCCAAAATACGTCTACATGGGAGTCGTAGCCGGCATTGGAAGCTACGGGAACAATATGGGAATCCCTACAGTCAACGGCGCAATATACTTCGACGAAAGTTACGTCGGAAATGTTGTTGTCTACTGCGGATGTGTCGGCCTACTTCCCCTCAAGAAGTTCAAGAAGAACGCCAAGCCAAATGACGTGATCGTGCTTGCAGGAGGGAGAACAGGTCGGGACGGGATACACGGCGTGACCTTTGCGTCAGCTGAACTGACGGAGAAATCTGAGGAAGTTTCTCGTTCAGCAGTGCAAATAGCAAATCCTATTGAAGAAGAGAAGCTGAAAAGAGCGATAATAATGATACGCGACCTAGGCCTAGCCTCCTCGATCACTGACTTGGGCGGTGGAGGGTTGTCTTCTGCGGCTGGGGAAACTGCCAGCAGATTCTTATGCGGCGTAAACTTGGATCTCGATAAAGTCCCATTGAAATATGCTGGGTTAGCTCCTTGGGAGATCTACGTCTCTGAATCTCAGGAAAGGATGCTTCTCACCGTGCCCCCTAAAAATGTCGAGAAGGCGTTGCAGATTTTCGACGGAGAAGATGTCCAAGCAACGGCAATTGGAAGACTGACATCAGACAAGACACTCAACCTAAGCTATCAAGGTCAAAACGTTGCCAAGGTAGACGTAGATTTTCTTTTTTCACCTCCAGAAACATCTAAGACGGCAAAGTTTGTAAAAGCTGTCTTCGAAGAACCCAAAATTCCTGATTCACAGCACCTCACGCAGACGCTTCTCACTCTTCTCGCCTCGCCCAACATTGCGAGCAAAGAGAGCGTTGTTCGAACTTATGACCACGAAGTGAAAGGAAACACAGTATTGAAGCCGTTTCAAGGGGAACAGGCAGGTCCGAACGACGCGGCAATCCTGAAACCCTTGAATGATTCTTGGAAAGGCGTCGTGATCTCCTGTGGGATGAACCCAAACTACGGGAAGATCGACACATACTGGATGGCAGCCTCGGTCATCGATGAAGCAATAAGGAACAATGTTGCCGTGGGTGGCCGACGAATCGCGCTCTTAGACAACTTCACCTGGGGCAATCCTGAGAGGCCAGAACGGCTTGGCAGCCTCGTCAAGGCATGCGAAGCTTGCTACGATTTCGCCGTTAGCTACCGTACGCCATTCATTTCGGGGAAAGACAGTCTCTATAACGAGTCGCCTTTGGGACCAGTCACTCCAACACTGCTGATAACAGCGTTAGGCATAATACCCGACATTCGCTCCGCAGTATCGATGGACCTGAAATCACCTGATGATTCCATATACATTGTCGGCGGAACCTACAATGAACTTGGAGGCTCAGAATATCTTAGGTTGAAAGGGTTTCTGGGAAAAACAGTGCCTAAAGTTCGCAAGAACCAAGCGAGAAAAGCCTATGACGGCTTGACCAAGGCGATTGACTTGGGGATGATCAAAGCGTGCCATGATCTGTCGGAAGGCGGCTTGGCGGTTGCAGCAGCCGAGATGGTGGTGGCAGGTGAATGCGGCATCGAAATGAACTTGGCAAATGTCCCGACGCAGAATTTGACGCGAAGCGATGTGACACTTTTTTCAGAATCTAACAGCCGTTTCCTGGTCGAAGTCTCACAGAAATCAAAAGAGAAATTTGAGACTTTAATGAAAGGCACGTCATTCTCTTCAATAGGAAGGGTAACAAAATCCACAGATCTTCGCATCAGAGGGTTGACTGGCAAAATCGTTGTCGACGCATCTCTTCATGACCTCATGCGAAGCTGGAAGGCAACTCTGGGTCCGAGGATCTAAATTATGAAAACAGAAGAGATCAAAATATGTGTTCTTCGTGTCGGTGGAACGAATTGCGACTCCGAAACCAAACGTTCTTTTCAAGAACTCGGTGTGAAAGCCGAAATTGTTCACGTCAACGAGATGATTAGGAAAAGAAGCATGTTGAACTATGACGCGCTTGTTTTTCCAGGAGGTTTCTCCTACGGAGACTATGTCCGGGCTGGAGCGATATGGGCAAAATGGACCATCGCTAAACTGGGGAAGGACATGGAGGCGTTTGTGTCTGATAATCGTCCCATCCTTGGTATCTGCAATGGTTTCCAGGTGCTTGTCGAAGCAGGATTGCTTCCGGGATTTGAGGGGATCAGCGCTGCGCCTGCGGCTGCGTTGGCCACCAATATTCCGCCGGGTTACAACTGCAGGTGGATCTACCTCAAACACGAAAACAAGGGAAAATGCGTCTTCACGTCCAAAATACCGAAGGGGCAGACAATCCGTATTCCTGTCGCACACGCCGAGGGAAGGTTCATTTTCGAAAACAAAAAAAGACAACACTACTTGCAGAAGCTCATTGAGAACGATCAACTTGTGTTCCGCTACTGCAAAAAGGACGGGGAATATGCTCAACGATCCTATCCGGCCAACCCGAACGGTTCATTCTATGACATTGCAGGTATCTGTAACCCCGAAGGAACCGTTTTTGGTTTGATGCCTCATCCTGAAAGAGCGTTCTATTCGTGGCAGCAGCCAGACTGGACGCGCCAAGAAAAAACCTTACAGTTTTGTGATGGAAGACTGATTTTTGAGAGCCTTGTAAGCTATCTTGAAGGGAATCGATGAGAAACTTTCACCAAGCGCAGAATAGCTTAGCGAGATTTGTTTTCATAGTTGCGCAGGTCTGTCTTCAACTGTTGAAGGGTCGGTAGCCCACTTCTAGCACCCATCGCCATTATACACCGGGACGCAACAAAGTTGCCAATCACGGCAGATTCACAGAGAGTCTGTCGATTAAGCAACCCGTAAAGAAAGCCAGCGTCAAACGCGTCTCCAGCTCCAGTGGTGTCAACGACCTTGACCTTGAACGGCGCAACCAAGTGACTTTCTCTGTCATCGGTCACATAACACCCCTTACTGCCGAGTTTGACAGCCACTGTCTTCACCCCGCTTTCAAGCAGAAATCTTGCTCCATCTCTGTAACCGCTTTTGCCCGTAATCAGTACAAGTTCTCTTGAGTTTGGTAGCATGATTGTTGTTTTTTCAATTATCGGACGGAGTTGTGGCATCCCACGTCTCGCATAAAGAGCTCCCGGGTCAAAGCTCACTTGAACTGTGTCAGGCAGCGCTCCAAGCAACCATTTCTGAGTGTGAAAAGATCGTTCTCCGACGAAAGATGTGAGGTGCAAGAGTTTTGTTTTGTTCACGTAGGTCAGGTTTACATCTTTGGGCTCTATCTGATCGTTCACTCCGGGGTCAATGTATAAAGCGCGTTGACCCTCCCTATCTACGAAACCCATGACCTTGCCGCTTCTCCCTTTCTCGGCAGTCGTTATTGTCTTTATATTTACCTTTTCTCTGAACAAATCTTGAAGGAGCATTTTTCCTTCAGGGTCGGAAGCGACTTTTCCAATGAAACCCACTTTGCATGCCAGTCTTGCCATACCAACCATCGTGTTCGCGGCCGAACCACCGCACGTTTCTGAATAGTCAATCACGGAGCTTTCTTCTTCTGCGCCGGATATTTTTTCAACCTTGAAAAGCTTGTCGACGTTGAGAGCCCCAAAACCAACTGCGTCGAACTGGCTCATCTGAACAACTCTTTCAAATGGATTTTGTGTTCCCCTAGTTTGCCATTGTAGTTGCCCGCAGAGATTCTCACAACATCCTTTACTTTTGCGGCGGCTTCTATGCCAGTTTTCATTGCTTCTTTCACGGCGTGAATTGAAATGCCGTCGATGACTACTTCAGGGATAAAGTTTACGTCTTCGGGCACTTTAGAACTCTTGCCCAACTTGCTTCTTAGCGAAGGACAGTATAGCTGGTTTGTCGTGGGTCCGATCCATGGAAAATTCGTTTCCGTCTTCGATCCGGCAGAGCAGATGTCGAATGACGTGATGACGCCGTCACACTTGTGTATTGCACTCAGCGCCCTTTCGCCTGCGGCTTCTAATGCTTGTTTTGTTCTGCACATGATCCAAAAGTTGGCTCCCATGACGCCCCGTGCGTAGCCTAGGAAATGTTCAATTACAAAATCGGGAACCATTATCGGAACAACGATCACTTCTCGGCCATGGCGCCTCTCTATCCATTCATACCCGTCGCCACAATGGCCCACGCGCTCCATCATGTCGATTTTTCCTTCAGCCTGGGGTAACGCATCAAACACTGCCGTGAAAGGTTTGACGAGTATGTCCTGTCGAATCCTATATGAGAGTTCAATCTCGAACTTCTTAAGAGTATCAGAGAATGGCTTTTTCTTGTCTATCAATCCCCAAAACTGCATGATTGCTCCTTTTCGAGCGTCTGGAGTGTCTTTTTCCGTGAGCCATTTTTCTATTCCACCTTCGACTCTGCCGATGACCGTTGAAGGTGTCGCGGTCGCATCTTCGGCTGCCCGTCTTAGGATTTCTGAATCGTCGGCTGTAACCACGAGACGGGTATATACTCCGTCGAAGGCCTCAGAAAACGTATCTTCGATCAAATCTTTCTTGATCAATTTCATCCCAGCCTGCCAACATCTTCTCCTCTGATTCTCTTTCTGAATTTGCTACTTTCTTTCGCTAGTATATCCATATTTTCTTTTGTCACTATTTTTGCTTTGGGCAAATCGTTTGGGTGAAGTTTAAAAAACCACTCTTTGAGGTCATCTGTCAAAGTATCCTCTAGCGTTTTTCGATTCCAATTTGCCACTATATCTAGCGTTTCCTTTTTGCCGCGGCGTACAAAAGCTTGCAGGATTACTGCGATGACTGCGCCGTCAGACGACATCAACGATATATCAGCATTTTGAACTGCATAATGGTTTCCGTTGAAAGATATGGCTAGACCGCCGCTTTCCTTCACAAGACTGAATGCCTCCACGTCAGTGATACTATCGCCGACGTACAACAGATCTGCGACCGTTGTTTCCAGTTCTTGTGTAATATTCTTTAGCGCTTCAGCCTTTTGAGCTCCGCCCATAGGAATGATTTTCTCGTAGATTTCTCCAATCTCCATCTTCGCTATGGTTTTCCAGAAAATGTCGTCTAACCTTCGAACCGAAGTCTCTGCCTCAGCTGGAAGATCTTCAAGTCTTCTTGCTTCACGAGGAATTTCGAAAATGGGCATCTCTGCGATTTCTCTGCCAATCTGCTTCAGCTCGATTTTTTCCTGTTCATTCAACTCATATTGATCCAAACGCAGTCTGGTACAGTAAGTGTTTCGCCGCGGGAAGTCTATTACGCGGCATAAAGCTTCAATGTAGTGTTCGTAGCTGGTGCTGACGATGTAGGCTGGCGCTAGGTTTCTGATATGATCTAATGCGCTTTTCACACAAGGTATCAGGACCAGATTTTCAGATGCAAATTCCTTCATCAGCTGATCGGTTAGGTCATAAGCTTTCAAGAAGGGCAATATGAGTTTCAACGTGTCACCCGCCTTGTACCCTGGCCTTTTCACTAGGTCCGCAAGGACGTCATCATATCTGCTTATGATTCTGAAAATCTTGTCTCCTGACGGAACAAAATGTGAGGTCATTTCGAATGCGTTGTCGTTTTTTGAAATGGGTCCTTCACAGTCTGATACGAAGACTCTTGTCAAGGCTTACGCCTCAACTTCTCCAGATGTTGCATGCTTCTCCTTAGGTGAGTTCTCGACGCAATATCTGTTCTGTTCCACAGAGCTCCACCTCTAATATTTTTCAGGGCTTCCAAAGAAATTGATCGCGCATCCTCAATGTCATCTGCGATTCCTACCGCGCAGACTGCCCTAGATCTGAGCGCAAAATCTTTGCCGCCGCGCATTTCCATTGCGCCAGGATAAATGCGAACAGCATCAGAATGTTTTCTGATGTGCTCGTAAGCTTTCTTGAGATCAACTGGTTTGTCCACATCTCTTTTATTAACGAGTTTTGGAAATTTCTCCGAGTAACCGCCGTACGAGGGGGGGACTTTATACGTGACTACTGTAGCTGCCTTTTGTAGTTCTATTTGAGTTAGACTTCCCTCCACCATTCTGAAGCAAATGTCGACGAAGTCGTCTTTCAGAACAGGCAGAATGTTGATTATTTCAGGGTCCCCTGGACGGCTGTTGTCTTCGAGAATCTTCAGTTGTTTACCTGTATGCATGAAGGCGAGATACAGCGGTACGCCTCTCAACGAAGAAGCGTCTTTTCCCTTCCATTTCTGAAAGATCCTGCCAGCAACTTCCAACTCTTTCGCCCTGTCGGTCTCAGTCAAGAATGGCAGTATATCGCCTGCGCCTTTGTAGGAGCCCATGCCTCCAGTATTCGGTCCTTTGTCTCTGTCAAAGGCGCGTTTGAAATCTCGCGTGTCAGGCAATGGAACGAGGTGTTTTCCGTCGCAGAATGCCTGAAAGCTTGATTCTTCTCCGTCGATTTTTTCTTCGATAATAACTGCACCGTGCGCATAGTTCGAAAGAAAATGTTCGAAAAGCTGTTCTCGGGTCGTAAAGTGGTCGCCCCAGACACCGACGCCTTTTCCAGCTGTCGGTTTATCAGGTTTTACGACGGCTTGGTTTTCCAGTTCATCAAGCCAGCCGTAGACTTCTTTCCTGACTTCGGTGATTGTCTTGTGGTCGTTTGGGTTGAAGATTTTGAACCTGGGATTCGTTTCAGGCACGATCTTTTCGAATAGTAGCCTTTGTTGGACTTTGCTCTCCTCGATCGCATAGTCTTTCGTAGGACAGATAATCGGTATTTTCGTTCGTTTCTCTACCAAATCCCTGATTCCTTCGACAATCGGCTTCTCAGGACCGACTATGCCGAAGTCAATTCTGTCTTTGTTTGCATCTGCAAATTTGCAGATCTCTTCAATGTTTAGGTCGGAAATTACTGCGTGTTTCGTGGCCTTGTCAACGTTGAATGGGTTGAGTTGCTTATCTGCAACATAGAGTTCAACATCATACGTAGTGCTGCGCGTGAAAGCGTCGATCATGGCCGCTTCTCTTGAACCGTATGAAACGACAAGTATGCCAACCTTCTCCATCGCAAATCACATTTATGTTATTTGAGATGATCTTGATTGACTATTCTCTTCCACATGAGGCTTCGACTGTTTCATCTATTTCATACAGTCTTTCTTTCTCCTCGTGACCTTGGAGGAACTTCTTCTTTGCTTGGTCGGCTATTTTCTGTGCTAGAGGCGTTGGGTATTTGCCGGTTATACAACCCATACATAGTTCTTCTCTTTTGAACCCAGTTGCCCTGACTAGTCCTTTGATCGACTGGTAACAGACTCTGTCTGCGTCTATCGTTTCTGCTATTTCATCAGTGCTTTGCTTCGCGCCTAACAGCTGGCCGTAAGTTGCCATGTCTACTCCGTAGAAGCAGGGTCCGATTATCCGTGGAAAAGTGACGAACAAGTACACTTTCTTGGCACCCATTTTGCGAAGTTTCCCAACTATTATCTTTGTTGTATCTCCTCTAACTATGCTATCGTCGGTGACTATGATGCGTTTGCCAATGATTTTAGATTCCAATATGTTGATTTTTCTATCAATGGTTTGGTTTCGATCTCTACCTAGTAGGATGAACGCTCTTTCAGTCACGTAGCGATGTCTTCGGGAAGCTCTTTCCCATCTCAGCCCAGACGCTTCATGCACGCCTAGAGCTGCGTCGTCTGCAGTTTCAGGCACAGAAATTACTATGTCAGCATTTCTGACAACGTCTGGGTTTTCTCTAACAAGGTTTCTGCCAAATTCCTCACGTACTTCGTAAACGTACTTGTCGTCAAATCTTGAATCAGGTCTGGCAAAGTATGCGAACTCGAAGGTGCAGAACGCTTTTCTCTGTTCTTTGATAAGTTTTTTTCTTTCAAACCCTTCTTTCGTAACTATCACAAGTTCTCCGGGTTCCAGCTCGAAGTCTCTTTGGAAGCCGTTTATGTCGAGGCTCGCGGTTTCCGAGGAGAACGCGTAGGTCGACCCGTCTTCGCTGTGTCCCGCACAGAGTGGCCTTATGCCATGTGGGTCTTTGAATGCAAAGAAATCGCCATCTTGGGTTATGCCGGCTACTGAGAAGGCTCCCTCCACTTCTTTCATGCATGTTTTGGCGGCCGAAGTCAGATCATGGGTTTTCAAGTATTCAATAAACAGTTTATGGCAGACCAGATTGGCATCGCATTCATATGAAAACCGTGGAAACTCCTTAACTATTTCATCCTTCACTTGAAAAGTGTTGACAATGTTGCCGTTGAATGACACTGCTATCCTGAACTGTTTCTTGGAAGCTGTAACAGGCTGGGTTCCCTTCACTAGCGATTTTTCATCGCATTTTCCTGAGGTTGTGTACCTGACGTTTCCGATTCCAATGTTGCCTGGCAAACGCCCAAACCATTCTTGGATCGCGCTGGTCTTGATCTTCGGTACAAGATCTAGACTTCTGTTTGCGTAAAATTTTTTGTTGAAATAAGTGAGGAAGCCATGCGATTGGTGACCTCGATGGTTTTGGGCTCTTAACCCCCAGTATATGTACGGAAACACAGGTTGGTTACCGTAATTTGCGGCGGCAAATACGCCGCATTCGATCCCGAGATCGTCTCCCATGCGCTGCAAATAACAAAGGAGGTATTTATCAGTTTTTATAACATTTTTGACTAAAAGGCATGATGAGTTTTACAAGAAAATGCTAAAGGTCAGGGAGTGAGCCTAAACCTGTCACGTGGGTAAAGCGTGACCTCTCTTATGTTTTTTCTCCCTGTTAGCATCATCGTGAACCTTTCCAACCCGATTGCCCACCCTGCGTGCGGCGGCATGCCATAATCAAAAGTTTGCAAATGATGTTTGAACGAATCTGGGTTGAGGCCTTTTTCCTCTAATCGTTTTATCAAGAGCTCCTTCGATGCTATCCTTGTACCTCCTGAAACGAGTTCCACCCATCGCCACATCAAGTCAAAACCTTCCGAGATTTCAGGCTTGTCGTCGCGCGGTTTTATGTAGAAGGCCTTCGTTTCAGTTGGCCAGTCGACTATGAAATAGAGGTAGGGATGAAGTTTTCCAATGGTTCTGTACGCCAGTGTCGGTATGTCTTCTCCCCATGGGATGGCGATTCCTTCGTCTTTCAGTTCATCCAAGACTTGACTGTAAGTCAAGCGTTTGAATGGAATTTCAGGCACTTTCAGGCCGTACTTGAGTATGCTGAACTCCTTTTGATGTTTCTCAGTCACGGTTCTACAAACGTGTTGAATCAGGCGTTCAAGAAGCTGCATAACATCCTCTTGCGTGGCAAAGGCCTGTTCAATGTCTATTGAAACGAATTCGCTCAAATGACGGCGTGTATGCGATTCCTCAGCTCTGAAGAAAGGGCCTATTTCAAAGACCTTTTCGAAGCTCATCACAAGTTCTTCTTTGTAGAGTTGCGGGCTCTGTGCAAGGTATGCTTTCCTTTCGAAATAGTCCAACTGAAACAGTGCTGCCCCGCCTTCAGTTGCTGAAGCGATTATGCGCGGAGTGTGAACTTCCAGAAAACCTCTCTCAAATAGGAAGCTTCGAACAGCTTCAACAGCACTGTGCTGGACCTTGAAGATAGCCATGTTTTTTTCAAGGCTCAAATCTAATGCACGTGCGTCCAAACAAACCTCCAAGTTTGCTGGGGTCCTGCCACAAATGTCAATTGGCAACTGGCCAGCAGTGTTGAAAATTCTGATTTCATTCGGGATCACTTCGATACCTCTTGGAGTCATCTGAGTCTTTTTTGCAATCCCTTTCACACCAATGCTGTAACGTTTCTGCAGGAGATCCGATTTCGAAACCACTTCGCTACTCGCTTTTTTCCGCAGAACAGTAATTTGAATCGTGCCTTCTCGATCCTGAAGTATAATGAAGCGAATTCCACCGAGGTCCCTGACTTCCTGAACCCAACCAAAAAGTGTTACTTCTTTGCCGTCGTCATCAGGTTTGACCTCATCTGTATAATGAGTTCTGCTCCAATCCCCAATAGAATCCAGTTTCATTGACACACTTCCCGCCTTAATCAGTCCGCATACTCAACTCGCAAGGTGATGTTGCGGACCTTGGAGGCGATGTCTTTCAAAGCTTTTACATCAAAAGATCCATGCCCCCCGCGTCGCCTTCGAAGTATCACACGAGTTTCTGTGCTTCCGTCAGGAAGCCATATGGTGTTAATCGTCATTATGTTGATTGGGGCAAATAGGTCTTCTAGGAATTTTCTGTCATCGACGCCGGATTCTAGGATGCGAACATTTTTTCCCGTCTCGTCTCCTAATGCACGGACGATTTTGCCCCCATAGCCCAGTAACCTCGGAACGTCTCCTGGACCTACAACAATCGCCAACGTTCCATCGGCGTCGATCGCCCTGTGAAAATAGACGTTTTGAAGTGATGGATATTTTTCCTCAAGAGACATCAAAAGACGGGCAATCTTCAGATCAAGTTCACTGATTTCCCCAGACTTAACTTTAGTTAAACATTTTTGGCAAAGTATACCGCTCTTGAGACAGAAACTGCAAAGTCCCATCTTCAACTACTGTTCGCCCTCCATATACAAACGAGGGGCGGCGGAGCATCGTAATTCTCTACCGGAAACGCTGCTCTTAGCGTTCAAGCAATATCTCAATTGTGCTGACGTTTGAAGGCGAGCCACCCTCTTCTCTGGGTGCCATCTGCTGAGTTCCGATGCCAACTCTCTTGACTTTCACGTCTGGTAGGAATCTGCGTCTGACAACTTCGACCACATCAACTGCTCTGCTTATGGATCTCCCTCGCGCTTTCACGCTTACTTCCTTCGCTCCGCCGTGAAAGAGGGTTATGCATGCCAGTACGTAGTTCATTACTGGCTTGATTCCGATTAACACTGCGTTGCTTTCAGACATCTTGTACCGCCTTACTCCTAGTTTTGATTTTGTTTTATAGGCTCGATAACCTTCCTTGTTCGCAAATAAATACATTACGGTGGTCCTTTTCGTTTGCTAAAACGATGAACGTTTTTGTCTTTCATACAATTTGGTTCGCTGGCAATAAAAACTTAAAAGACTCTCAAAGAAGTAGAACTGTGATTTAGTACAAGTAATGTTGAGGAGTTGAATTTGGAAACTCTCACTCGGCGGTCTACGCACCTGCTCAGCTTGCTACATCAAAAAGGTCAATTGACAAACACTTACACGCTAAGTTTGAAACAGGATGTTTTGGCCAAACAACTGGGCATCAGCAGACAGGCTCTCAACGTTCATCTTAGAAGGCTCAGAGACGCGAATTTCATTCGAACCGGCAGAGGTTTCATAGACGTGACTGAAGAAGGACTGAACGCTTTGGGGATTTCGTCGATACCTGCTTTCGTTCTACTCAAGGTTTCACCGCTTAAGAGAAGTCACGCGTACCAGAAAATCAGAGAACTCGCAATTCAGAGAGCTTTCAGAATCGCGGGGGACATGGACGCTCTCGTTATGGTTGAAAGAGAGAAATTAGATGAGGTTCTGAGTAAATTGTCATCGGTAGACGGCATATTGGACACAAAATCTTACGTAACAATAGAAACGATAAGATGAGGAGAGCAGTCGTTATGAAACTCTATGAACATGAAGCAAAGAACATACTGGCAAAACACGGCGTCGCCACACCTCAAGGAGGACTGGCATCAACTCCAATCGAAGCCAGGGATATCGCGTCGAAACTCAAGATGCCGGTGGCGGTGAAGGCGCAGGTACTAGTCGCAGGGCGAGGCAAGGCAGGAGGAATACTTTTCGCTCGATCTGTCGAAGAAGCGGAGAAAGTCGCTGAAAGGGTACTTGGCATGTGCATCAATGGCATGCCCGTAAAAAGCGTGTGGATTGAAGAGAAAATCCAAATCAAAAAAGAACTCTATCTTGGGATAACCATTGACAGATTCAATAGATGCTATGTGGCAATTGCTTCTTCTGTCGGCGGAGTCGACGTTGAAGAAGTCGCCTCTAAGACTCCTGAGAAAGTGACAAAGACTCTGATAGAACCACAGCTCGGTCTTAAGACCTTTCAGGCACGAGAGATAGGGAGGAAAATGGGTTATGCTGGGAGTCAGCTGTCTGAGCTCGCCAAAGTCATTGAGAAGTTGTATGCTGCAGGCATGAGTACTGATGCTGAATTGATCGAAATGAACCCTCTAGTAGAGACCGATGATGGCAGATTCATTGCGGCTGATGCACGGATAATCATTGATGACAACGCACTTTTCAGACATCCAGAGTACAAGAAGCGTCTTCTCGAGGGTGAAGGTGACCTGAGTCCGCAGGAGCTAGAGGCCATTAACAACGATTTGGCGTACGTGAAGCTTGAAGGAGACATAGGCGTAATCGGAAATGGGGCAGGTCTCGTGATGGCAACGCTCGATACTATTCAATACTTCGGCGGCAAACCTGCGAACTTTCTTGACGTAGGAGGTGGCGCAACCGCGGAAAAAAACGCGGTGGCTATGAGAATCGTTCTATCCGATCCGCGTGTGAAAGTTCTGCTCATAAACATCTTGGGTGGCATAACTCGTTGTGATGAAGTTGCGAAAGGAGTACTGGAGGCCAAACAGAAAGTCGGCGTCACAAAGCCTATGGTGATTCGACTCGTAGGCACAAACGAGGAAGAAGGCAAAAGGATCCTGACGGAAGCCGGCATTCCAGTATTAGCCAGTATGGAGGAAGCAGCGCAACATGCTATTCAAATTGCCAGAACGGGAGTGAGTTAGATTTGGGAATATTAGTCGATAAAAACACTCGTGCAATAGTTCAGAACATAACTGGGACTCAAGGCAGATTTCACACTAAGTTAATGCTGGAGTTTGGGACGAAGATCGTTGCAGGCACGGCTCCTGGGAAGGGAGGAACGAGAGTTGAAGGAGTTACCGTTTATGAGACCGTTGAAGAGGCTAAGACGGAACATCAAGCGAATGCTTCTATAATTTTCGTGCCAGCACTTTTTGCTGCAGACGCCATGTTTGAAGCGCTTGAGAATGGGATTAAGAAAGTTGTAGTAATCACCGAACACATTCCTGTAAAAGACGCGATCGAAGTCATGGCCTACGCAAAACAGGTAGGCGCATCAATAGTCGGTCCTAACACCCCCGGAATAATTACTCTTGGAGCCTGCAAGCTGGGCATCATGCCCTCACATGTGTTCACGCCCGGAAACATAGGAATGGCTTCAAGAAGCGGCACTCTGACCTACGAGATAGCCGCAGCTTTGTCGAAGGAGCATTTTGGCCAATCTACGTGTCTAGGTCTCGGCGGAGATCCAATAACAGGATTGAACTTCGTAGATGCTCTGAGAATGTTCGGAGAAGATGCACAAACAAAAGCTGTCGTGCTGATAGGGGAGATTGGCGGTAACCTCGAGGAAATAGCGGCAGAATACATCATCACTGAGAAATATCCTAAGCCCGTTGTGGCTTACGTTGCAGGACGTTCAGCCCCTTCTGGTAAGCGAATGGGACATGCGGGCGCAATCGTGATGGGGAATGCTGGAACCGCTCAGAGCAAGATTGAAGCCTTCGGCAAGGCATGTGTCAGTGTCGCCGAAAAGCCAAGCGACATACCAAGTTTGCTTGGGAAAATGGTTTTCCGTTAGAATACGAAAGTGGCTATTTGGACAAAAAGTATATTTAAGGCAGAACCGTGTGAGTCCTAGCTATTGAAACGTGGTACAT
Organism: Bathyarchaeia archaeon; assembly: GCA_035256045.1. GTDB lineage: Archaea > Thermoproteota > Bathyarchaeia > Bathyarchaeales > Bathycorpusculaceae > DASPPK01. Next base: position 16,480 of record DATEYW010000035.1, read on the forward strand.
TCCAATGCCGATACTTGATCCAATCAAGAAAGCCCTTGCTCAGAAGCACAGACTCTATGTTAAAATCTGTCGCGACTGCGGGGCAAGAAATGCTGGTACCGCGATAAAATGTAGAAAATGCCACGCCAAGAATTTGCGTTGGAAGAAACGAGAAATCGTAAAGTAGACTTGAATTGCCTCAGAGAATGCTGTACAGTGTATCCATGTTGAAGGCTGTGTTTGTACATCCATTCTTGATTAGCGGAATGTTTTGGCCGACAACGTTCATGGTTTTCAAAATGTCTCCTCCGGCCTTAGCTTCGCTGCCACATGCCACTCCGACTATGCCTTCGTAGTTCTTCGCTTTGAGGATCTTCGGAATGCAGGAGCCGCCTGGCAACACGTAGACGTCGTAACCTTTTTTCTGAGCGAAAGTCGTTGCGTTTTCAACCAGACAATCTGTAGAACAGTGGGCACAGACGTAGGATGGAATATTCGAGTCAAAAGTCGATTTGCATCTGCCGTCCATGAATTTTCTTGAGCAGTGGGGCAGAAATAGGGCTCTTCTCTTGGTTTTCACAAACTTCTCTCTTTCGATCAAGTTTATTGTTTGAGTCTCGATTAGATCCTGCAGAAGCGTAACTGCGTCATACAGGTCTAATCCTGTTGCCTCTTGAATCTTGAATTTTCTTATCATTTCTCTAGCAGTTTTGGCTACCTGCTTGTGCATGCCTCTTTGATAACTAGTTTTGGCGATTTCTTTGAACACAAATCTTGGAATTTTTGAAAGATCGAAGGTGAACTTGTAGGGCATATCCTAACGTGAGGACATACAAACCTTTAAAATTACCTATTTCAATACTAATCCATAACTTCAAAAATAGGAAGCTGGTGGCCACATTTGGCAAGCATATTCAAGAAAGAAAAGAAGGACGCTCAGAAACCCGTCAGTCAACAAACAGCACGGATGTCTGATCTGCAGGAGCTAGTTGGAAATGATAAAGAAACCTACGATGCACTGGCATCGACAATGTTTCTGAACCCCAAGAATATTGATTCTTCAATGAAGCAGGCAGCTGAAATCGCCAAGAAAGCCGATGCGGACGGAGACAGGGCAAAAGCGGGGATGTGGTATCACGTGGCTGGCGGTTTGGCGATTTACGAGGGAAACGTAGAAAAAGTCGTGGAATACTTCGGCATCGCAGAAAGGTTAACTGGGCGACATTACGGGATACTCCAAAACCCTGAAAAAGCTGTTGCCATTGCTCAGGAGTATTACAAAAAGTTTCTTACTACTTGAGCAGAGACCTTTCGAGCAGGCGTTCACGTTCGCTTCATTTCTGTAATTCTATGTTTCCGAGAAGGTCTCTGAGAGATCTGACTTCTTCTCTCAGCATCGTAACTTCATCCTCTAAGGCATTTGCTCTTGATTCTGCAACCTCCCTGAGGTTCTCAATTTCCTTCAGCAGGCTGGCTCTTTCAGTTTCAAGCGTTTTGATCTTCTCTCGAAGGTTCATCAGCGTCAGCATAAGCTCGTCCTTTATGCCTTTTATTTTGCCAACCATGTCTTTAATACTTACTGCCTGCGGGGCCTCTGCCCCAAGTTGGACAGCGGCTCTGAATCTCGCTCTACATTCTGAACATTCGAAAATCCCGGCGAGTCTCGGCTTTTCTCCCTCTTTCAATGGCTTGCGCGTAGGAATGGGCCAACTTTTCAATGGATTTGGCACGGTTGACCCACATTTTGGACAGTTGACCAATAAGTCTCCTCGTGTAGTAATTGCGCGACATGTCTAAAAACTCTTTTGAATGCACAAACCCGCAACAATTGGTTAGTGAGAAAAAAAGGGTGGGAGATCCTTAGACGGTTATCTGGAACAGCAGGCGTTCAACGAGTTCTTTGTACCTGTTGCGAATGGTGACCTCGGTTACCTGTGCTATTTCAGCGATTTCTCTCTGCGTTTTTCTTTCACCAGTAAGCACGGATGCTATGTAGCTTGCTGCGGCCGCTATGCCTGTGGGTCCTCGTCCCGAAGTGAGTTTGAGTTCTTTTGCGGCTCCGAGGATTTTATGAGCGATTTCCTCAACTTTTCCTTGCATAGTAAGTTGGTTTGAGAATTTGGTTATGTACTGACTAGGCTTCAATGGCGGTATCGAGTAGTTCAGTTCTTTTATCAAGAAACGATAGCTACGTCCGACTTCTTTCTTGGGAACGCTTGAGGCTTGTGCTATTTCCTCCAATGTTCTGGCCAGACCACATTGTCTGCAGGCTAGATAGATTGCTGCTGCTGTCACACCCTGAATCGATCTTCCTCTTATCAACCGTTCCTTCACAGCTTTTCTGTATATCACCGAAGCTGTCTCAAGAATGCTTTTAGGAAGGTTCAGATTGTTAGCGATCTTTGTGATTTCAGATAATGCAAAAGCTAAGTTGCGTTCAGTTGCGTCTGACACTCTGATTCGTCGTTGCCATTTTCTAAGTCTGTAAACCTGCGCTTTTTGCCCTGGTGAGAGGCTCTTTCCGTAAACATCTCTGTCATGCCAGTCAATCATTGTTGACAGGCCTTTGTCGTGAATCGTGTAAGTCAGTGGCGCGCCAACTCTTGTTCTCTTGGCCCTCTGTTCATCATCAAACGCTCTCCATTCTGGTCCTCTGTCCGTTATCTTCGCCGCTAGAACGTATCCACAGTTCATGCAAACGATTTCTGCACATTCATAATCGCGCATCAGCCTTGTACTGTGGCATTCTGGGCAACTCTGAATCTTTGCAGGCTCGCGAGTCGGATTAGTTGAAGTAGCGTCAGTATCTGTTTGCACCTCATCGGTATCGTCCATACTTGTTTCTCTCCTTTCTCCTCTTTGAGGGGATCACGTAGACTGGTTTGTTCGCCAGTCTTTCAGGGTCACGGATCGTAGGTCTTATCGAAACGTATGGTGAAGACACTGGACCGATTAGGTCAAAAACCCTTCCGACAGGTTTCAGATTTTCATCGACAACTGTCTCGTCAATTCTCGGAATCCTCTCAACCTTAGCTATCATGTTTTTACTCGAACTTACATGAAGTATTAGGCCTAGTCTATGCAAACTTGAATTTTCCCCTCAGCAAAAGCAAATTCTTTCAACCAAACAGTCTATTTAAACCTTTCTACACGTAATCCTTCATGCGCGCAAAGCTCTTTTCCCAAAAATAGCTGAAATTAGGGGTTTTCTGGAGTTACGAAATCTTCTAAAGAGCTAGCATTACACGCGGGGATACCGTTGAAAACCATCAAAACCATGTTCTGTAATGCCTGTAGTTGCCGACCCACAGGACAACAATGCATGCGACCGCTCCGATCATGAGAATATACCCTAGATCTGCTTTTTGAGTGGCGCTCGTCTTGATTTCGACCTTTGCATTCCACGTGGATGTTGGAGTGTGATATTTGCTCAGCACATCGAGTGCCTTTCGAAGTTCATCGAAGTCTGTGGATTCCATGAATTTGCCGCCTGTTTCGTTCGCTATGCTTTGCAGCAGCGAAGGATTGGAATCTAATCCCATTTTAGCTACATGAATCGTATAGATTTGAACTTTGGCGCTTCAACTTTGAAGGATTGACAATCAACTATGCTGCGTTCATCTTGGATTTGGCAATCTACTTTTTGCTGGCCTTCACCATTGTTTATGGCGTTTCAAAACTCAGGGCAAGATGGATGCGGGCAAGATGATCAGAGCATCGCGCTGAGCGTGGATTTGTTGATGATGGAAGGTAATTAGTCTTATAAGAACTTTGGTCATACAGGACAGTGGCGGTAATTTGTGTCAGGGTCTTCACGTGGGCCGGACTTAGCTTTTTTGGAGTCTGAATTGAAGGGAAAAACCCTTCTTGTCTACTGGTATTTGTTGCAGCAGCATGATCACACGGTTGGAGTGCGTGAAGTTCAGCGGTCTCTGAATTTTTCAAGTCCCAGCATTGCAGTCCACCATCTTCAGAAGCTGGAGAATCTGGGTCTGGTTGAGAAGAAAGGGACGGGAGAGTATGTACTGGAGGAAGAGGTTAAGGTTGGGATTCTGCGGCTCTTCACTCGCCTGGGAAGCTTCCTCGTTCCTCGCTATCTTTTCTATTCGGTCCTGTTCACCACGATGCTGATTACCTACGTGGCTGTAAGCCTTCTTGCCCAGGTTCTGCCCA
>DATEYW010000036.1:0-4922 GCA_035256045.1 Bathyarchaeia archaeon
TCAGATTCTTGCCGTGTCGTTGGACTTTGCCCTTCTTGATGCAGAAAGAAACGAGAAAGTTTCCCGTGTTGTCCAAAACGAGCTTCTCACGCCTTACGGTCTGAGAACTTTATCGAAGAATGATCCGTGTTACATCAGCGTCTACAGCGGCGATAGGTCAGATAGAGACAGAGCTTACCATTACGGTACGGCTTGGCCTTGGCTTTTGGGACCGTTTACAACAGCTTTTCTGAAGATAAGAGGTCACGCTGAGGCCCAGAGAGAGTATGCTTTCAAGAATTTCTTGGCCCCCTTGTTCACAGCTCACATTTACGAAGCGGGACTTGGCACCGTGAGCGAGATTTTTGATGGAGACCCTCCACATGTTCCCAGAGGCTGTATTTCACAAGCCTGGAGTGTCGCGGAACTGTTGAGAGCTTACTTCGAAGACGTTCTACTGATCAGACCGGAATACGAAAGAAAGGTTTTGAACAAGTCAACTTGAAACGGGTTGTCTGAGACTCTCAGCGGCTGCTTCAGGAGTAATTGTGTTGATGTAAACGCCGGTGCTTTTCTCGAATCCGGCCCAAATCGCTAGCCTTGGATACACCTCCAGATGCCAGTGATAGTATTCTTTGGTACTTTCGTCTGTCGACAGATGGATACCATAATTGTAGGGAGGATCGCTGACCAGATTCTTGAGCCTACTCAAACATTCTTTCAGCGTTTGTGCGAAGACTTCAACTTCGCTGTTCCCCATCGAGAGAAGTGAGGTTTCATGTTTTCGCGGAAACACCCAGAACTCCATAGGGTTCACGCTTGCGTAGGGGGTGAAAGCAGTGAATTTTGAGTTTTCGAGCATGAGTCTTGGCCCTTTTCTTTCTTTGTCGACTATGTCGCAGAAAACGCATTTGCCGTTTTCTCTGTGGAATTTCTTTGCTGCAGCCAGTTCGTCCTTGACTATCTTTGGGACCAAAGGAGTTGCAATCAATTGGCTGTGTGCGTGGGAGAGTGATGCGCCTGCTTCCAAACCGTGGTTGCGGAAGATCGAAACGTAACGCACGTACGGTTTAGCGGAGAGTTCACGGAGTCTATCGATGCATGCTTTGACAACGAGGGCCAACTGAGGTAGACTTGCGTTTGCTGGGTGCTCATCATGGCTTGGTGATTCGATGAGGACTTCATGATGTCCGATCGCTGGAACGACATTAGGATTACTAATATGCTTGGTGGACATCGGGCCTTCAGGCGGAGCGTATGCAGGGAAAAGGTTGGGAACGACGCGTACCAGCCAATTCTTTTTCCTCGAATCATTAATGTCCTTGGTTTTCTGAATCTTCATGCCTGACTTCAGGTACAGCAAAATGGCTGGCGGGGTCATATGCTCGTTTCCTGGGCACATTGGGCAAGTGCCAGGCTTGGTCTGCTGCTTAGGTTTCACAAAATCTGTGGGTCGACGACAACGAGATGTTGCTATGACTACCCATCGGTCAAGAAGATAGTCCTTGCGCATTTCATTGCAGGTCACGATTAATCCTCAGACAGACATTAGGATACGATGAATAGACTTTTAGGACTTTCCAAGTTTTCTGTTTAGAAGAGCGGTGGGCCACAGGAGATCGACGTCCAGAATCCACTGAACCTCCAAGCCCTACACTCGTACCCGCATCCCCCTGAGCGCTGCACGCCCAGACTTAGGTTGCTCCCTCCCGGGTCTGGCCGGGTTCGCCTGGTTAACATCAGAGACAGCTTTCCTACGAAAGCTGCCTAACGACCGCCAGCCCCAAGGGACGGATAGTCTTCGCTTCGGAATTGAAGGCCTCAGCAGCCATAAACGCCTCAGCCCCAGCTTTCGGCCCGTCCTATAGAGGGTTTACGGTACAGGGGACCCCTACCCCCCCGCCTAAGACCCACCGCAAAGCATTCTGAAGCTTTCCAGAACTATAAAACTTTGCCTTCGACAATTCCTGAGCTGTAGGGATGTAAGACTAAGCGTTCTCCAAGAAGAATGGAGGGAGCCGAAATTAGTAAAGAGAACTGCTTAACTAGCGCGCATGCGTGTTCCTAAAATGGTTAAAAATGGTCTTAAATCCGTTTTGGCATATGTAGGTCCATCATGGGTTTGTTTGATAAGCGTGTTTTGGCCCGTGCTTAAGGAACAAAAACCATTTTACACCAATTTCGGAACAAGCATGCGCGCTACAGCTTGTGTGCAGCAACTCACATCTGCCTCGCGACGCTTGTATAGACTCTGGAAAGAGTCAGATTTTTTATTGTGAACATTCATACGTGTTCCGTGCAGACAGTGTGAAATGAGGGGATCAGATTTGAAAACAATCGCCATCGTTACCAGCGGGGGAGATGCGCCGGGCATGAATGCCGCAATCCGTGCAATAACGCGGATAGCCAGCTCAAATGAAGCTCAGATCATCGGTTTTGAGAGAGGGTGGGAAGGACTGATTAGGAACAATTTCGTCCAACTGACGCCAAGGTCTGTGGGCGGTATTATCCAGTTAGGCGGAACAATCCTGCGCACATCAAGATGTTTGGAATTCAAGACTGAGGAAGGACTCAAGAAGGCGGCAGAGACATTGGCCGTCAACAAGGTCGATGGTCTAATAGTCATCGGCGGAAACGGTTCCTTTGGCGGAGCTCTTGATCTTAGCAAGAAGACAGATGCTCTGATCGTGGGAATTCCGGCATCTATAGACAATGATGTGTTTGGGACTGACGAGACAATTGGGTTTGACACGGCTCTTAATACAGCGGTCGGCGAGATCGACAAGATACGGGACACAGCAATCTCCCATGAGAGAGTTTTCATTGTTGAGGTAATGGGCAGGGCTAGAGGCTTCCTCGCCTTGACAGTTGGACTGACGGTTGGAGCAGAGATAATTCTCGTTCCCGAAGTCAAATTGAATTTGGAGAAAATCATCGAAACGCTAGAAGTGAACAGTGGCAAAGGAAAAAGGTCAGGCATAATCGTTGCAGCGGAAGGAATAGGAGACACTCGTGAACTTGGACAGGCAATTGAGAAAAAAGCATGCACAGAAGTGAGGCTAAGCGTGTTGGGCTACGCCCAAAGAGGCGGAAGCCCGACGGGAAGAAGCCGATTTCTCGCTGATCTCTTCGCCGACAGAGCTGTCAAGCTGCTTCTTGAAGAGCAGCACAAAAGAATAGTGGGGCTGCAGAACGGCGAGATCACCAGCATTGACTTAGAAGAATCCTGCAAAAGAGAGAAACCTCTTGATCTTGACCTGCTCAGACTAGCGTCAGTGCTCGCGACCTAGGTTCTGAGACTAACCGAAGAAAACGCTTGCGATGTCGTACAGTTCAAGGTCCACAGTCTTTCTTTTACCTATTACGCTTTCCAGCGGAACGTATGTGATCTTGTTTCCTTTTAACGCAACCATAACGTCGAACTTGCCTGCATGGATCAAATCTATTGCTGCGATGCCGAACCTCGTGGCAAGTATCCTGTCGAACGCTGTTGGAGAACCGCCTCGCTGAAGATGGCCGAGGACAACCACGCGCGTTTCTATGCCCATGCGTCTCTCAATTTCCTTGCCAAGAAAGTAGCCAATTCCTCCTAGGCGTATGTGCCCGAATTCGTCGACACTTTCACTGTAGACTATTTCTACACCGCCGTGAGGTTTGGCACCCTCAGCAACGACCACAATACTGAAATTCCTGCCTTTCTTTTGCCTTTGCTTAATACATTCGCAAACTTCTTCTATCGAAAATGGTTTTTCAGGAATAAGAATGACGTCTGCCCCGCCTGCCAGTCCAGCCTCAAGCGCTATCCACCCCGTGTATCTGCCCATCACTTCTAGAATCATAACCCTATGATGCGTTTCGGCGGTAGTGTGCAGCCTGTCCAAAGCTTCTGTGGCTATGCCGACTGCTGTCATGAAGCCAAACGTGTAGTCCGTTCCCGACAAATCGTTGTCAATCGTCTTCGGCACGCCTACGCACTTTAGCCCATAATTTTTCAATTTGTGTGCTACTCCTAATGTGTCATCTCCGCCAATGGCGACAACCGCCCCCAGCCCGACTTTCTTCGCGTTTTTTGCTACGCCTTCAGACCCATTTTCCTTTTTGAACGGGTTAGTTCTAGACGTGCCTAGAATTGACCCTCCTCTTGGAAGAATTCCACTTGCTTCCTTCAGCCCGAGGGGTATGTACTCTTCTCTGACGAGGCCAGCCCAGCCGTCTTTGATTCCTATTATTTCGTATCCGTAATTCTGAATACCCTTCTTCACGACTGCTCTTATCACGGCGTTGATTCCAGGAGCGTCACCGCCCCCACTTAAGACTCCAACTTTCATGTGCTTCAACATGATCATGCCTTTCTAAACTTCAGAATAGCTGCATCTTCACTTAATAACTGCTTTCATTGTATGTTTTGAGCAATTTTGGGTCATCTTTTAAGCTTCGAAATGAAATATCAATGTTGATCGAATTGAAGAGCGTGAAATAGTGAAGATAGTCAACAGAGACAGAATAATCTACACGTTTAGCAAAAAACACAGACCTGTAATGTGCGTGGAAGTTGGAGAGCTTGTCATAATCAAAACTGAAGACGCTTTCGGAGGACAAATAAGAAGCGAGGAAGATTCAGTTCAGACTCTTGACTGGGGAAAAGTCGACGGCGCCACAGGACCCATTTTCGTAGAAGGCGCTGAACCTGGAGATACTCTTGTCGTAGAAATAGTCGACATAACAGTGCCACGCAAGGGAGTGATTGTCACTGTTCCCGAGTATGGTGTCCTCGCAGACAAAAGCATCAAACCATCAACAAAAATCATCAGAATAAACAAGGAACACGCAGAATTCGAAGACTTTGACCTAAGAATCAAGCCGATGATAGGAACTATTGGCGTAACACCAGCAGATGGCGAGATATCATGCGGATCGCTTGGCAGACACGGAGGAAACATGGA
>DATEYW010000037.1:0-6129 GCA_035256045.1 Bathyarchaeia archaeon
TCAGTGCTAAGGCTAAGGAAATCGCAAGAATTGCAATGGCTCCTACACCGTAACTGAATTGTTTGGGTCCGGTTTTCATTCTGATCCTCGCAGTTTTTCGATAATTACAGAATAGGCTGTTGCTTTTAAAGTTTGATTACAGGATTCCAAAACCGGCAGAAGGTATGTCGCCTTTCACGGCTACCCCAGCTACACCGTCAACGATGAGCTGATAGTTCTTAGCTTTGTATTCGTATTTTATGAACCAGAATGGCGCGTGCAAATAGACTGTTTTTTCAATCTTTGCTTCCGTTTTCATGTCAATTATCTTGTCAACGTCTTGTCGAGCCAAAAAAGTGTGATTCTCCTCAATCTCAGCCTTCGCCTGTTCTTCGGCTTCATTCTTGTCCATTTCGCTGTTCAAAACCTTGGCAAAAGCCTCAATCCGTCTGAAATCAAACGGAATCTTCCCCTCCAAAGGCACTTCATACTCCCGCGTTGGAAACTCGGTTGCCTTCCTAGCCAGCACAAGCCAGTCATATTCTTTCTCAATCGTTCCTTCTTTGGTTACCGCAGGTGTTATTCGCTCAAAAATGCCCTTGTATCTGCTTTTCGCTTCAACCGAAACAATCCAGAAAGGCAAGTAAACAAGTCCTTTTTCAAGGAGCTTAGCCTTGCGTCCCAAGTCCGAAGGCTTCAAGAAACCTTCGTTCATCCAGTTTCTGATCGGAGCCTCAATCTGCACTTGGTCAAACTTGTTCAGCAAAAGAGAATGTTCGAAGGTGAAAGCCTGTCCAGTCTGTATGACCGCGGTGTACCCGCAGTACTTGCATGTTGCCAGTATTTCTCCGGGCTGAAAAGATATGGGAGCACCGCAATGGGGGCACTTGATCTCATCAACTATGCCCATCAGTTTACGCCTTCTGCTCTTCTCTCTTGATGATCTCTCTTGACGCTATCACGCCTGAAGCCGAAGACTGAATCAACCCTCTGGTCACTCCAGCTCCATCTCCAATAGTGAACAGGTTGTGAATTTTCGTCTCCAAAGTGTTACTCAACTGCAACCTGGAAGAATAGAACTTGACCTCGATTCCATAAAGCAGCGTGTCACGTGAGTGTAGGCCAGGTGCGAGTTTGTCCAACGCCTGAAGCATCTCCCTGATGTCAGAAAGATAGCGGTAGGGCAAAACGAAACTCAGGTCGCCAGGCGTAGCGTTCTTCAACGTCGGAGTGACAACGCTTCGAGAAATCCGTTCAGGAGTAGACCTTCTTCCCGATTCCAAATCGCCCAAACGTTGAACCATCACGCTGCCGCTAAGCAGATTACCCAATCGAGCAACGTATTTTCCGTAGGCTATCGGTTCCTTGAACGGCTCAGTAAATGAAGTGCTTACTAGAATAGCGAAGTTGGTGTTCTTAGTCTTTCGTTCAGCATAGCTCTGTCCGTTCACGGTCAAAACTCCATCGTAAGATTCTGTGATCACCTCGCCGTGAGGAGCTACGCAAAAAGTCCTGACCTGATCGTCAAACGATTTTGAATAGTAGATGAGCTTCGGCTCATAAAGTACGCTTGTCAATTCTTCCATCACAGAAGCTAAAACCTCAACTCGTACTCCCACGTCAACTGGGTTGTTGAGAGTCTTCAAACCCAAAACTTGAGATTCTGTCTGAAGCCATTCGGCACCGCTTCTGCCAGGAGCTGCGATAACGTACCTTGCAAAATACTTTTCTCCGTTTGTGGTTTCAACTCCCTCGACTGTGTTGTTGTTGACGATGAGTCCTTTCACATCTGTTCCAGGTTTGAATTCTACTTTACCGTTGAGTTCTTGCCGCATTTTTCTAAGTGTCTGAGCACATCTTTCAGTTCCCATGTGACGGATTTTTTGTCTGACAAGCTTCAAACCTGCCAACGACGCTTTTCTTTCAATATCCTCTATTTTTTCTTCGTCCCCACCGTAAACATGCTCTGGTGCACCGTACTTCAGGTAAATACCGTCGGTATAGTGCAGTAGTTCATGAAGCTCTTTGCTCGACATGTACTGGTCGAGCCAGCCGCCCACCTCGGTTGACAAAGTGAGTTTGCCGTCACTGAAGGCGCCTGCTCCACCCCAACCCGAAAGAACCGAGCATGGGTCACAATTGACGCATTCAAATCCTCGGCTGGCTGGGCATCGGCGTTGATTGATGTCTTTTCCTCTGTCCAGCATCAGAATATTGAGCTTTTTCTTTTCGGCAAGCTCCAACGCAGAGAAAATTCCCGCCGGTCCAGCGCCAACAATTATTACGTCGTATTTCAACGGGCTTATCTCCTGAAACCCAGAATTAGATGCAGTACGTGCCATATATTTCTAGCGAACATGCGACAGAGAAACAAAAGCGTACCTTCTACTTGTCGTGATAAGGTACGAGACACAGGAACTTCAGAAGTTTGGAGCCAGTGTTCTTGAACTGATGCTTCTCGCTGGGTGCGACGAAGACCGCGTCTCCCTGCTTGAACTTCTTTTCACCTTCTTTGCCAAAAACCGTTCCTTCACCTTCAAGAATGAACACTTCGTGTTCCCAGTCATGTGTATGCAGCGGGCTGTGGCCATTCGGCTCCATTTCAAAAAGTCTCATGGCAAAATTCGGCGCGCCGATGTCTTTCGTTATTAGCCATCTTACTTTCAGTTTTGAGGCTCCATCATCCGCTGTCTTTGCTTCAACATCTGTGTACGGAAATACTTTCACCACGTTCTCTCCCTTCAAACAATGATCGAGCGTTTTACGTGCCAGACTTCAGATTAACTTTTCTCTTCTTATAAATCCTTTCAAGAAAGACCAAAAGAATCAAGAAAAATGAAGCTTCGGAAGCGTTCAATCCTTTATTGCTTCTAGCAAACTCATTACGTTCCAAAGCTTGACCCGAGTGTACGGTGGCATGTTCGGGTCCTGCAGAATCTCGTCCAAAAGAGACACGGCGTTTGAGGCCCTAACAGCTGGAGTGTATTCTCCGGTCTGCATAGCGCCCATAGCGTCCTTTGCCGCCCTCCTGATGTTTCTAGGTGTAGTATTGTCTTCAGAAACAGCGCCTAGCACGGCAAGCGCTTGCTTGATGCGTCCTTCATATTCTTCGGCCTTTTTCTTTCTGACCATAAATATCACCTAACGAAACATCGTAATAACCTAGTTATATAGGCTAGGGTACCTATTTAGTTTGAGGTTTTAAAGCTTGCCCCAAGACAAGCCGGACGAGACGCATATCAAACGCATGGCAGAACTGCTCAAGAGTGGCTCAACAATGACCAACTTAGCATGCCCAGCATGTGCGTCACCTCTTTTCAGACTCAAGAACGGGGAGCTGTGGTGCGAAAAATGCCACAAGAAAGTAGTGGTTGTCAAAGAAGGCGAAGAGACTAAACTGGCACAGTCCACAGCACTCAACAGCCTTGAAGCAACGCTCGCCGATAAGATACAAGAGATACAAGAGAAGATGTCTAGAGAGCAAGATCCTGAAAAACTGCAGAAACTGGGCAATGCTCTCACGGGGCTCTTGGAAAACCTTGAAAGGACAAGAAAAATGAAGAAGACATAGTTGGAATCATGAACGATGCTCGGAGTATACAACGCATTTCCGATCAATGTTCACAAAACCGTGAATTTTGAAACCTTAATTTCTGAAACCAAACTGCAGAAAGCACTGACAGAAGCATTTTTCAGACTCAACAGTCAAACATTGACCCTGCAGGAAGTCGCGTTTCCTTCGCTGCCGAATTGCACGGTAGGTTTCGAATTCGGAATAGCTGAGAACAATGACTTCAATTTTCTTGACCAACATGAAAGATGTAGGCTGTTTGCAGCGATCGAGAAAAGACCCTTTCCTTCACTGGATTTTCTCTGCATAATTCGCTATTACAAGACACAGGACGAGAAGAGAAGACCATTGAAGTTCGATCACTACATGTTTCGCTTCAGATTCGAAAAGAAAGCTGCTCAAATTCAGATTTTCCACGAAAAAGGACCGATGCACATCTCACAAAAAGACCTCCCCTTATTCATAACCAGAATCATAAACGGCAAATCTCCCAAGAAAATGATCAAAATCACCAGAGAATTCTAACGAGTTCTATGAAGGTGGTCACTGACTGCTTGCCAAATTGCTTTAGCCACTTCTCTTTTCGACTTGTTCCCATCAATTCTTACAAGGGCACCAGTTTCGACATACTTGGAATAAATCTGTTGAACTTTCAACTGCGTTTCCAAATTCTCCATCACTGACTTCTTCTGTTTGAGTCTGCCAACCACAGTTTTCGGGTCAACGTCGATGAAAAGCGCCAAGTCGGGACGAAACGCATGTTTATTGACGCTCTCAATCCATTCCAAGTCGATGCCCGCTGCTCCTTGATAAGCCAGCGAAGAGAAAACGTAGCGATCTGAAACCACGATCTTGCCCCTTTCAAGAGCAGGGGCTACTTCATTCTTCAAATGCTCAACTCGATCGGCTGCGAAAAGCAAGGCTTCCACGACAGTGGAGCCACGAGTACTGGCGTGCAAGTAACGCTTCTTGATAAATTTGCCTATCTGCCCCCGACTTGGTTCGGCTGTGTAAATCGCCTCATACTTCGTTTTCAGTCTTCTAGCAAGCAGTTTGGCCTGCGTAGTTTTCCCGCAACCATCCAGCCCCTCAAGACAAATGAATGTTCCGTGGTCGACCATATGTTTTCGTATCCTCGCAGTCAAAATTGAGCATAATAGAACTAGCACTATAACTGTTTTTTCACAGCCGACGATATCCACATCGATTTTGTTCCACTGGCGTCGTCAAAGCTTTATTCCCGAGTCTGATCGATTTCACGAGCAACGCAGACACCAGCAGGGAAAAGCAAATGAACATCGGAACCAAACTTCGTAACGAGTTCTCATTCGTCCGCGGCAACTACCTAATCCTGATCATAAGCTGGGTTCTCATGGATTTTGCAGGCGAAATGCCCGCACTGTACTACGGGCCATTCGTCATGTACGATCTTGGAGCAACAGCATCGATCCTCGGCTTCATCGGATTCGTCTCAATATTGGTACTGGCAGCAGTTCAGTTCCCAGGAGGATATCTGGCGGACAGATACGGAAGAAAATGGCTCATTTCCACACTCACGTTCGGAGTTGCGCTCTCTTTCATTTTCCATATTGTTGCACCCAGCTGGCATTGGATACTCGTCGGCGCTCTAATCGCAAACCTATGCTTAATCTACCAACCAGCACTCATGGCCATGATCGCAGACTCCACACCGCCTGAAAAAAGAGGAATGGCTTTTTCCATCGCCACGCTGATCGCCAACGTGGCTACAACTCCTGCACCAATAGTTGCGGGAACGCTCGTAGCGGTATACACGCGAGCCATAGGCATGAGAATATCTTATGCCATAGTGGTCTTGCTGTACTTTTCCGCCGCAGTTCTCAGAAGCAGACTCAAAGAAACGATCAAAACCGAAGAAAAAATCAAGCCGCGCGACTTGATATCATCCTACCCTCAGGCCATAAGGGAAAGCGTGGCCGTCTGGAAAACAGTTCCGCGCTCAATGTTCTTTCTGCTAATAGCCAGCCTGATCATAACCTTTGGGCTCTCACTCGGGCAGCTGTTCTTCGCCGTGTACGCAGTTGAAGGAGAAAAGAGCGTGTTGAACTTGACGCAGATCGAATGGGCTCTCGTTCAAACCGCCCTTTTCATCACAATGATCGTCTCAGCTATCCCCATAGGCAAGGCAATCGACAGAATAAACAGAAAAGTCCCGCTACTGCTCGCCCACATGACCTTCATACCAGGGGTTCTCTTTTTTGTCTACGGCAATTTCGGTCTACTTTTCATCGCGATGATTTTGATAGGTATCACTCAGCTTTTGTTCTTCGCTTCTTTCTTGTCTCTCCAAGCAGACTTGGTTCCAAGAGAAAAAAGAGCCAAAGTCATAGGCTTCTCACAGTTCCTAAGTTACATACTCATGGCCTTTGGAATGCTTGCAGGCGGCATCATCTACTCTTTCCACCCACAATTACCATTTCTGCTAATGATCGCACTGGTAATTCCCTCGGCAATAGTCATAGCATTAATGGTGCATGAGCCTGCCAAAAGAGAAGCAGGCTAGATTTTCTGAAATAACATTAGGCGTTATAAGAACGAGA
>DATEYW010000038.1:0-3368 GCA_035256045.1 Bathyarchaeia archaeon
GAAGAAGAAATGATGATAGAACGATTTGGAGACGAATATCGCATGTATATGAAGCATACGGGACGCTTCTGGCCTATCATCAAAAGGTCAAAGAAAACCGACTGAAAAACAGATCGAGCAGTCTTAGTCAGAAACAACTGGCAAAGGGTATAGTTCACTCAATTTAGCCTTTTTCAATTTGCCCCCGACTTCGACGATGACGTAGGGGTTTCCGAACTCCCTTATGAACTGTCTGCATTTTCCACATGGCGGTAAGACAGAATAGTCTCTGTTTGAAGAAACAGCCACGATGGTTTGAATTTCATTTTCTCCTTCTGAGACCATCGTTCCTATCGCGGCGTACTCGGCACAAATGGAACAAGGGGCAGAACACTCTATTTCAATGTTGACGCCGCAGAAAACCTTGTCACTAATGGTTCGGAGGGCTACGCCGACACTTGACCTCTTAGACTTTCTCTTTTGGATCACGTCTCTTGCCTCTGCAATGAGCTCCAAGTCCTGCTTTGACAACTCTTCATAATGCATAGGAATTGAAAATGAAAACAGCGCTTAATGAACTTTGTCAAGATTTGCAGGAAAAAAAGGAAAGGTGGGTTATTTTTGCTTTTTGTTCTGAAAGCGACTTATTGCCAGCGCCACGCCGGCTCCAGTCAAAGCCGTCCCTGCACCGAGCAAGAAAAAGATAATGATGATCCAGATAGGAAAGTTGATGACTATGTTTGGCTGGGGACTAGCCGCCTGCCCGATCGTCAAGCTTGAGATCATCAAGTCTTGGTTCAACAGACCTAGATTTCCATCGTAATTGAGAACTGCGAGCCATGCTCCTTCAGGAAGAAGTCGGCTTAACCGCAAATCGATCGTTGCGAGATCTCCTTTTGAAAGCGTGAACCGTATCGGAACCCATAGCGCATCCTGCGTTTGGTAATACGCCATTGCGAGAGGGGAATGGTTCTCCAATTTGTCTTTGGTCAGCGTAAAGATGGTTATCTTTCCTGTTCCGCCCATTGGGCTCGTTATCAGCAGCGGATAGTACAGAGTGTCGGAATAGAACTTGTAGAGTATGGGTGTAATGCTTTTTTCTTCAGGAGTGAAAGTCACTAAGTCCAGCGCGTAATGTTTGAAGCCACGACTCATGTAGTCTTCGATGACTTTCTGATAGTTGCCGAGGGTCGCGTTCTGACTCGTCCCGCTGTCTTTGAGAAAGCTGTTTGCGAATCCAAGAAAGCTCGTTGCATCAGTCGCCTCGACAACTGTTATGTTGTGAGCGCCTATTTGCGTGTGGAAGAGTATTTCGACGCTGCCTCCGCGAACGCTCTGTTCTGAACCGTACATCATTTGGTTAATGCCTTCCTGCCAAATCATTTTCTGAATTTTCTGAAAACTCGTGAATGACGCAGCTTCGATTGTGGGCCTAGACGGCAAAGGCAGAATTTCAAGCACTGTGGTTTGCCGGTCGGACCGCACGTCCGTCGATAGTATGAGAATTTCCTCTTGACCATTCCAAGCGAGGATGGCTTTCTGCCCAGGTTCGTACACTGAGACGCCAGGCGTTATAGGAATCATTCCTCTGTCGGCAAGAACAAGCGGAAAGGAAGCAAAGACGACCAGAAAGAGTATGGCCACGGCGATAGGTTTTGACAAGTAAAACCACCGGTTACATGTGTGCTTAACCCTGCATATAATACTAAGGTTTAGAATGAACCGTACAGAAAATAGTACGAAGACAGAGTTGGTGCGGTCGCCGGGATTCGAACCCGGGATCGCTAGCTTGGAAGGCTAGTGTCCTAACCAGACTAGACGACGACCGCCTTGTTGCAGAATCATAGGCAGACCTCAATTTATAGTCTTTTAGGTCAAGTCTGCAGTCTGCGAGTTGACGATTTGACAGTTTTGCCAAGGGCATTGGAAATAAGGCGGCTGATCTTCAAGACCCTGCGTTTTTCATTCAGAATGAGACTGTCTCACATGTCTTGTTGCGAGGTACGTCACGACGACACCGATCAAGGCAAAGAGGATTCCCCAAATGTCAACTGAAGACAACATGTAAGTGTAGTAGACTGACCCTGCGAATACGATCAAACCGTAGAGCATCATCGAATAAACGAAGATGTTTTTTCTTTCCCAAAATAGACTCACCAAGATTCCGGCTAGGCACGGAAGCAGCAGACCTACAGCCATTATGGTTACAAGCACTCCTGCAGCGTCAATAGGCCCGCCAGACAAAACAAGGACGAAGTAAAGAATCAGTGCGTCAAAGACGGTAGCTGACACTGAACAGAACAATGTTGTAAGTCTTGGTTTGAGTTCATCATTGGAAGATGTTTCTTCCATGTTAGCGACTCTCCTTCCTATTGCTATAAAGTGTTGCGTAAGACGCAGTTCATAGGCAGAACCAGACTCTTGCTAACCGGGTTTTTCATCAGGCTTGTACAGTCGTTTTTGATACTTGGATCTTGGCTTAAAACTTCCGTGAAAAGCAGGCATGTTTTGACGCTGACGCTCGATATTTTTGATTCGAGCATACAACTTGGAGACTTTTGTCTTAGAAGGCATCTTGGGCTTCGGTAATCTCACACGGACAGGCGTGAAAGGCTTCTTTATTTGGCTGGCAGCCGACTTCCTTTTCATAGGGACTTCTTTCACTTTCTTGAAGGTCACGGAGCCGTCTTTCAGACTCACTTCCTGAACTTCCCACCCAGCGTCAAGCCAACCCCTAGCGTGCGGAGCAGACGGCAGATTGGCCCACCACTGCTCATTCTTGTAAGCAGCCATCGGCAGATTCTCACCGATAATTCCGTCGATTCTGGCGAAAGCAAGCTTGACAGTTGACGTGAAAGCACCTCTGAACCGCAGATAGTTCGATAGGCTATTGTATTTTGAAACTGTTGACGGCGAAACAGTTCTTCTTGCACAGTTAAGACAATAGAGTCTTCGCGGATCGCCAGTCACAACGTCTTGAATCATGCAGTCTCGACAGTAAAGCCTGCCGCATCTTTCGCACCTTCTCAGACGACGTGTCGACAGAACCCGTTTACAGAGTCCGCACTCATCTTTAAACGGCATTTGAACCCCATCTGCAGCTACGATTCATAAAGACGAGAGCCTGCTATAAAGGATAACTCTGAAGCCACTGTGAAAAGCCCGCGACCCAAGACAGAAATTGGCGCAACGGAAGCAACCTGCGTTATCTCATGAACAGAATCTAAAAATCTGAACGGTAGGAACTAAGTGAGAAAAGATGGAGAAATCAAAGCGGTCTTCTATCCCTTGACAACTGCTATCGGAACAAACCTCGCAACCTTTGTCGCAATGCCCACTTTGTCGCTGACATCAACAACGACGTCAACGTTCTTGTAGGCTGGATCGGC
>DATEYW010000039.1:0-2292 GCA_035256045.1 Bathyarchaeia archaeon
ATGTATGCTTCCGTTGTATTTTTTGACTTCAAAGCCTACTAGTCGATTCGACGAGGTGTGATTCATGCGGTCTCGAAACTCGGCGTAGAGGTAGACAGTTTCGTTGTCTGCAAAGATTCCGCCAAACCTGTTAGGTCCCTGTCCTTCCTTCTGTGTGTAGACATCTATCTCAGGCGACAACAGCGTACTGTCAAAATGTGTCGTGGCGTTGACGACTTGTTCGAAATGTTCGCTTGTCGCTGTTACTGTCCACATGCCAAGAGTATAGTCTAAAGGCATCGGAATTGGGAATGTAACGTTTGCTTCTCCTCGGCTGTCGGTAATAGCTGTTTGCGGAAGTGGGAAAAAGTCAGTGTTGTTCGGCGTTTTTATTTCGAAGGCGACTGGGGCGCCAGCGATTGGGGCACTCTTGTATGACAGACGTGCCCCGAGGAAAACGTTGTCTAGAGGGAGAAAGGAGTTGCTGGCAGCCCCATTTTTCTTCGAAAAAACGTCGAGGTGGACGTCTTCAGACCTGCATTGCAGAGTTAGCACATCTTCTGCGGCCTCATTGTCTACAACGCATCTTGCAGATATTTGCCATGTTCCGATCAGGTGGGTTTCGGGAGGGAGAAAGGAGAGAAGGGTTTGAGCGACACCTGAATCGTTGGTGTGAGCCACGTTCACTTTTTCTGTTCCATCCGGTTTTCTAACTGAGAGGGCTACTTCGTTGTTCTTGACGGGAACGCCGCCTTGGGCGAGATACGCGAATATGGAAACGTTGTCGTTGGGTTCAAAGTTGCCGCCAGGGGCGTTCATTCCAATACCGCTGTTGAGTGTGTAGACATCAAGCACGCTTCGCACCTTCATGGCGGATGGAAGTGCGAAACTGATGGTTCCAAGTCCTACCGCGAGTCCTACGGCCACAAGCGATGCTGCAAGAAGTTCTTTGCTATAGTTCACTGACGCCACCTACGCAAAGTAATGTTGACTGAAAAACTTAATTCTATGTTTTTGTACAACTGTACAAATAGTTAGAACGGGTTGTCAGCCAAGCGGTAAGTATGAACCATTTCTGTTGGGAGACAGATCAACTTTGAGCGAGTCGAGGGACGTTCTGAGAGGGCTGACTCTTAAGGTTTACAGGTTTATCCTGAAAAACGATAGGCCCGTCGGAATTCGGGAGGTTCAAAGGGCGTTGAATCTGAGCAGTCCTACTCTTGCGCTCTATCATATTAACAAGCTTGAGGAAGCGGGGCTGATCAGAAAAGAGCTGGATGGCTATGTTGCCGATCGAATTGTACTTGAGAATCTCATCCGTCTACGCAGAGTTCTCGTTCCGCGCAACTCCTTCTACATGGTGTTCTTCATTACTTCATTGATCATACTCGGAGTCTTCCTTAGACCGCCAGTTTTGACGAGAGAATACGTGTTCTCCTTAGCGGTGGTTAGCATCGCCGTCGCAACGTCAGTTTTTGAAACGATAAAATCCTTTTCTCGCGAAGCATTATGACTTGGAAACTGATGGAGTCTAGAACCTTATTCCAGAAGGAATTTTAAGCTCTTCTTCCCTATTTTTCGGGTGAACTTTTGACGGAGAAGGGAGAAGAATCCGGAAGAGAGCGCCTAGGCGCACGATTTCAAAAACATGTCTTGCGCCGAACGACGGATAATCTGAGGCGCTCTCCCACGGAAATACATGCTTGTAAGAGTGCATTCTAATTCTATTTTCATTTGTAGTAGGTGATGTTTACAAGCGTGAGCTCGGACCGTTTGTTGGCTTTCTCGGCATTCGTGCTCATGAGAGTTTTTGGTTTGATCTTAGCCAAAACACCCTACCCCCCTAGGTGGTAGTCATATGCTCGACTTCCAGCTCCTCTTGTACCAACACGGTTTGTGAAACTCAGAGCTGCAGGTTCTCCGGCTCATAGCTTACTGGTTCCGAAACTTCTTGCTCCAGACTCAAAAGCGGAGACTGAGTGTTCTTGACAATCATTCCCTAATTAGTGATTGAGACGAATCGTCGTTTCACGGGTATAACAGTTTCATGTCTTTTCAATTTCTGTGAGTTCGAATCTTATCAACGCAGGGTGACCGCACGCAGCGGCAAGGAAAGCTTCTGTGGGTTGATCGACATCGAGCACTTGGAATAGTTCAATAAACTCTTTTTTCAAGTCTTTGATGGATCTTGCAGTGAAGATCTTGACGGTCGCAGCATATTCCTTTCCCACTTTGATTGTATGAACTGGAATATTCGTCGAAGTCTCTAAGATGAAGGGAAGTTTGGTATTGACATCTTCAGCAACGATCTTG
>DATEYW010000040.1:0-4759 GCA_035256045.1 Bathyarchaeia archaeon
CTGAATTCTCTGCAGTCCCAAATATCAGCAATGAACTTGACACTCAACAATCTGACGAGTCTAAATGTGAACGTAACGAATTGGCCTTCACGCTCCGTGACTTTTCCAAGAACCCTCGTGTTGAGAGGAGCAGGCGGAATAGCCACGCAGGACCAGTTTCAACTAATCGATCAAGAAGGACCTCGCCTAAGCGAATATGGATATTTCCCTAGTC
Source organism: Bathyarchaeia archaeon (assembly GCA_035256045.1). Lineage (GTDB taxonomy): Archaea > Thermoproteota > Bathyarchaeia > Bathyarchaeales > Bathycorpusculaceae > DASPPK01. The sequence continues at coordinate 215 of DATEYW010000040.1, forward strand.
TCGGAGTTCAAGCGACCTTGGACACGACTGAAAAGCAAATCTACAGTCTGACGTTTATCTACGAGAAAATTCCGGTTATGGACTACAGGATCGTCGGGATGCCCACGATTTCGCTCACCTATAACTTGACGAACGAAGGGTCCACCCTTTTTGGCATTGCCTGGGAAGCATCCCTCGGCATTGTTTCGCAGTCGGATCATTGGACGTCGTTGTCCGAATTCCAAGGCGTTAGCAAGACGTACGAAGGAGTGCACTCGGATTTTCAGGACGGCAAGGTGCTGAGTACTCTTGTAAAGACGCCCGTTACTGTCAATGCATCTCAACGACTAGCCCTTCAACTGCGAGTCTACGGTTACGCGCCGGACGGAACAACGTTTGTGAATCTGACTTTACTGTTTCACCCTAACACTGATGAATTTCTTGTGAGTGTACCGATAGTCGAAAGCCCCTAGCGGTTCTGTCTCTGCAGGCAGTTTCTTCTTCATCAGAAACGGTCTAGGCGAGTCACGATTGCTCGTCTGATTCTTCTAAACTTGTCTCTTGAAAGATCAGGTTGACATGACAGGACTCAGAACGTTTCTTCAAGCTTCTTTTTTGTTTCCTGAATCTTCTTGTCCAACGCTTTGACCTTGGCTTTCTTGCCTAGGGCTTTGTAGCAATCTCTCTCGTATTCAAGAGCACTTACTCCGAATCTGTCGAACCCTTTCTGGAATGCGATCTCACTCGATCGGGCAAAATGTTCAACTGCTTTCTCGTAGTCCTTCAACGCATACGCAGATTCACCAGCCTTATAGTGCATCGAAGTGCAATCGAAGTAATTCTGGACTTTGAAGTAGAGTTCGGCTGTCTTCGCAAACAGCTCTTCAGCTTCCTTGTATTTTCCCGTTTCAAACAGAGTGTTGGCTTCTTTGTGCATTTTGACGTGGTCTTCTCTTGTTTGACTCATGACCTTCAACCACAATTCGCTACCTATCATCGCAAGACTCCCATTTAGGTTTTCCCGTTCTGCTTCACACATACCGATCAAGACGCTGGAATTTGCTTGCATTGTGCGAAAGACTAAAGTCAAGTGCCAAGTAAATATCCAGCTGGTGTGCAAGATGAATGCCACTAGAGACTCCACAAGACTTGTTTTCACACTTGCCATAAGCGCAGTCTTCGCCGCTCTGACATGCATAGCAACTCTAGTTTTCACAGCTTACGTCCCCACCACTACAGGATATTTCAACATAGGTGAAACTGTAATCTACATTGGCGCCTTGGTTTTCGGCCCCTACGTAGGAGCTTTCGCAGGTGGTGTTGGCGCCGCCACAGCAGACATGCTGGTCGCATTTGTGTTCTTTCCTGGAACACTTGTCATAAAAGCAGGCGAAGGAGCAATCGTTGGATTTCTAAACAAGAGACTAAGGAATACGTCGAGGTTCAACTGGCGAATACTAACCGCTGCCTTAGGAGTGGTCGTAGGAGGCGCATTGGCCGTAACAGGATCGAACTACTACACGGGTGAGGTGCAGTTATTCCTTGGTTTTCCGTCTCCTCAGAATCCAACCTTCACCCTCTTTGTCCCCATCGTGGCTTGGTACTTCTTGGGTGCAATCGTGGCTCTGTTGATCATTCTTCTGGGCTCAAGAATCGACCCTGAATCCGGAAGAGCGGTGTTTTCAATGATATGCGGAGGCTTGGAAATGGTCGTCGGGTATTTCCTCTACGAAACACTCATCTTGGGCCAGACGACGGCAGCATTAGAAATACCCATTAACATTGGCCAAATGACAATCGGTCTAGTTGTCGCCTTACCTGTTGCACGAATCATCCAACGAACCCTACCACAGCTTAAAAGCTGGACAAACGCTTAAGACAGACATGAGGACCACAGAGTGTCACTGCCACCCGGAAAGATACCAGCAGATCTTTTGAAAGACGTCATCTTCAAGAACCTCGGCGCCAAACGTGACGAAGTGGTCTTGGGCCCAGCGGCTGGAATTGACTGCGCTGTCATAAATCTAGGCGACAAATCGCTGATCGTGAAAACGGACCCGATCACAGGAGCACTTGAAAGGATTGGCTGGCTTGCGGTAAACGTGAACGCCAACGACGTCTCGACCTTCGGCGTTGAACCAGCATTCTTCCTTTCGTGCATGTTGCTACCCGAAAATGCTGACAGGAAAGCTGTCGAAATCATCAGCACTCAGATGGACAAGGCGGCAAAAGAACTTGGGATGGCGATAATCGGAGGACACTCCGAATCGACTCCAGGGCTCAGAAACCCGATAGTAGTCGGCTGCGCAATGGGCGTGACTGAAAAGGGGCAATACGTAACGGCGGCAGGAGCCAAAGCGGGAGATAGAATAGTGATGACAAAGACGGCTGGCATTGAAGGAACGGCCATCTTGGCATCGGACCGAAAGGAAAAACTGAAAAAGACCCTAAACCCGTCAGTCCTCAAAAGAGCGCAAGAATTCTTCGCGAAGATTAGTGTCACAAGAGAGGCTCTGACAGCTTACAGATCAGGTGGTGTTCACGCAATGCATGATCCGACTGAAGGCGGAATAGCTGGAGGAATACACGAAATCGCTGATGCGTCGAACCTTGGCTTCAAGATATTCGAGGAGAGAATTCCAGTAGCCCAAGAGACTCTGCAAATCTGCCGAGTGTTCAACATCAATCCGCTGTATTTAATCGCTTCAGGCAGCATGCTGATCGCAGCAAGAATGGAACTTGCAGAAAACATTCTTGACAATCTGAGAAAAAAGGAGACACCCGCGACAATGGTCGGTGAATTCTTATCTTCTCCAGAAAAGCGGATAATAGTAAGAAAGAACGGAACTGAGCAGGAACTGGAGCGACCTGTTTCGGATCACTTGTGGGCAGCATTGGCTAAGCGTTAACTAGACTATCACTTCCAAGGCAAAATGCTTCTGCCCTCTTTCCAACACCTTGCTGTAAGAAGCCTTCGGCCTTTCCAACGAATTGATTTTCTTCTGAAGTTTTCTGTAGACAAAATAACCTTTTACGTTTCTCACAGTTTCCTTCAGCGAGTTGCCATGTGAATGGTAGACGCTGAAAGCAGGGTCTATAATTATCTTGAACGATCTCGCAATCATTTCTTTGCTCCAATCGTAGTCCTCGAGACCGTACTTTCTGGTCCCTTGAATTATGCTGAGCAGGTTTTCGTCAAACGGACAGACCTCCCACAAGGGTTTCCGAATCATCGAGTTGATGGTTGAACACCAGTCTTGACGCAAGATTAACCTCTCCGAGAACTGATACAATGTACAATCAAGTTTGGTGAAAATGCTGCTCCGATGATGTGGATAGAAATATCCGCTCACACCAGCAACTTGTGGATCAGTAAAATGTCTTGCTCCTTGTTCCAGCCAACTTGCAGAAATGGGGAGAGAGTGTCCGTTTGTGATGCAAATCAGCTCTTCATCTGAGGCGGCTACGCCAATATTGGTTGAGTATGCATGCGAGAATTCGTCGTCTGATATGGCAACTAGCTTCACTTTAACCATACTGTCTGTGAGAACGTTCCGACTTTGCTCAATTAGATGCTTCCTGAATGAATCACGTTGCTCTACATTCGAATAGTTGTCTACAACAACCAGTTCTGACGGCAAGACTGTTTGAACCGACAGGCTCCTCAATAAAGAATCGAAATGTCTCTCTCTGTCTCTGGTTCTAATCACAACGGATATTCTCAAAACTTCGCTTCCCGTCACGTTACCAGCTCATTTTTTCAATCTTTCTGTCGACATTCGATATGCAACATAGAACATGTAGAACGCGTAAGCAAAAAAATACCTCGGCATCTTTCTAAGTGAGCCGTATCTCAATGCTTCAACAAAGAGATCTCGACTTCCTTTGGCAGTCCATACAGTGTCAGGTCTGTGATGGAAGCAAAATGGAACGTAGGTTGGCAGGACTCGATATCCCTTTCTTTCTATCCAATCTTTTATGTGGGCATCTTCGAAAACGTGGAGTTCCCTTGGAATGTTGATATCCTTTACGGCGTCATAACGTACAAGCAGATCGTGAGTTCCTCCTCTCAACTCAAAAATCCGCCTGGTAACCATCAAGAACAGTTTCAGAACAACAGGATTACGGATGCCCGCCCAAACCTCCGTACCCCAGACTCCGCCCACGTCATCTTCAACGTGTTTCCAAGCTTTATCACACCAACTATCACTAAGGATCACGTCACTGTCTACGAAAAGGAACCAGTCAGTTTCAACCTCTTTTATGCCTTTTAACCTCGCACTTCCCCGCGTACCGCGATCCTTAATCAAAACCACGTTTCCATGTTTCTGTCCATATTTCTGCACTATGTTTTCGGTGGAATCGGTCGAATAGCCGTCAACTACAATAAGCCGGTGGACTGGAACGTTCTTGAATATTGAGTCAAAACATCGTTCAAGAAGCCTCTCGCTGTTCTTTGTAAGCACGACAACGTCTATCCGGCCCGTTTTCATCCAGCGCACACCACACCATCTTTAGTAGCCACGTTCTTAAGCACCGTTTGACTCCTCATCGCAAGCGGTCTTC
>DATEYW010000041.1:0-2808 GCA_035256045.1 Bathyarchaeia archaeon
TGTAATCAAACTTTAAAAGCAACAGCCTATTCTGTAATTATCGAAAAACTGCGAGGATCAGAATGAAAACCGGACCCAAACAATTCAGTTACGGTGTAGGAGCCATTGCAATTCTTGCGATTTCCTTAGCCTTAGCACTGATTATGTACGGGTTGGCCTTGCTTCCATATGACTTCTTCAATCTTCTAGCTTGGATTTTCGGCCCTTGGGGAGTCTACACAGTTGCATATTCGTTGATAGCGGGGCGTGAGTCAACATATTACTTAGTCTGGGGTACCATAATGGTGGCTGTTGCCATCATCGGTAGTTTCTACAGAGTCGTGCCATGGTTCCTGGTTTTCGGAATACTGGTGATAGTACTCGCAGTCATAGGCATAATCGCATATATGAAGGGTAAAACATGACTGGAAAAGACTATCTTGGAAAAGTGAAGGGTGAAAGAGGTCTCCTTGAACGGATAATGGGTTACATACCTGGCTATCATGGATACAAGGAAAAAGAATTGAGACGTGAAAGCGATAGGCTGGTAAGAATGGAAGCTGTCAACAGACTCAAAACAGCCAAAACCGCGATCAGAAAGACTTTCTCTAATCCTGCCATGGTTGAAAAACTCGGATCAGATGGCGCATACCGCTTTGATACACTGACCTCCCGTTTAGACAGAGTGACCCAGCGAATAGACAGAGCTGTCGCTGGCTATCAAGGGGTTTTCGACGCGATCAAAGTCAAAGAAGACAAGCTTGACACTGTTCTTCAGTACGATGTCGGCCTGATTGAAAAAGCTGAAAGCCTAAAAGCTGATTGCCAAACCATTTCGAAAAAGCAGCCTGGAAACGAAGATTGGGATGCCGCCATGGATGCCTTGATCTCCAAGGTCGATGAATACGATTCTTTGATTGATACGAGGTCGGAGATTCTAAGAGGGCTAGGATGATCTCGGCCCGCTACCGTTCGATCGGAGTAAAATTGGAAGCTTTTCAACAAACCATTCCTAAATATGCTGAGCAACTAGGCTGGACCGCAAAGAAGACCATTCCTGGACAAACCAGTTTCATGCTTGAACTTAAGAAAGGCCTATTCGACAAGGCAGTCATCAAGGTGCGGGGGGTTCCGGATGACCTCTACGTTGAGGTTGACGGTCCGCAAGACCTCATGGACTACGTCGAGCAGGCGTTGGCCGAGTCAAGCGCGAATCCCGCGGCACTCATAGGATGGAAAGAACAAGCGAAACAGCAAGCTATGGATTTTGCGAAAAGTTTTTCCGGCGTGATTCAACCGCCTTCAGGCACAATGCCTCCTCCACCGTCTGTTGTCACTAAGCCTGCAGCTCCCAAACTTGAAGCATGTTTGCATTGTGGAGCACCCATCACCTACGATCCTGAAGAAGTTCTTGTCGTCTGCAACTACTGCGGGTTCATAAACAACACGACGGGAGAGCAGCCTCCGAAGTATAGCATGCTTGCAGTTTCGTTAGCTGGTTCGCAGGCTCTGGAAGTGGCTAAGGACCATCTTGCCAAAGGAATTCTGATCACTAGAGGCATGGCGGAACGTGCTGAGTGGGGTTCAATTCTGCTCAGATACGTTCCAAACTGGAATGTGACAATTCAGCTTGACGGGGGCATCGAGGGCAAGAAAGCTTTGACGAAGAGCAAAGACGTAAAGACTCAGGTTGCTCAAGAAGTTGCATTGCAGGCATTGGGCGGCGCTCTCGGCAGCATATTCGGAGGCGCAGGGAGAGGCGCTGGAAGAGCCATCACAGACAGGACTGAGAGAATTTCTGTGAGTGAAGCGATGGATGTGCCGGTTGTAGCGCGCAAAGCTGCGGAATATCAACCTGACCCTGGAGCCTACAAGATACCACTTGAAAAGAAAGAGCCCTTTAAGAAAACTGGTGAAGAGACTCTTAACGTTGAGATTAACGCGCGAGAAGCTTCTGAGAGAGCAAAGGGTTTAGCTATGCAGGAAATCAGGTCGAGATACACGTTTGTATCACGTTTCAGCGTCTTTGCAAATCCGATAGGTGAACCTGAACTGATTTATTCACCTTGGTGGTTCATTGAATATCGTATGGGAGGGAATTCCTACTCCATGATAGTGGATGCAAGTAACGGAAGCGTTGTTGCTGGACAGAGACCATGGCTTCCTAAAGGAGTAACAAGGAGGTGAAAGTGAATGCCAAAAGTCATTGAATGGGTTGGAGCTAGAGAAGGAGACATAGTTTGGAGATACCCAGTTGAAGACATTGCTTGGGGAGACAACCTCGTAGTTCACGAATATGAAGCTGCAGTTTTCTTCAGAGACGGAAAAGCCTACGACGTTTTCAGAGCAGGACGCCACGTGCTGTCGACAGCCAATCTGCCATTGCTAACAAAGATCTTCTCAAAGATCGCGGGTTTTGACAGAGTTCCATTTACGTCTACAGTCATCTTCGTTTCGCTAAAACAGTTCCAAGGAAAATTCGGAGCTCAAGGGCAAACTAAAGAGCTTGCACCTTTGAAGTTCTTCGGAGGATTCTGGTTCAGAGTTGAAGAAGCCAATCTGTTCGTAAACGAAGTGGTCGGCGGACAGGGCGCCTTCACAACCGACGGATTGCAGAACTTCCTGAGAGGCTACTTCAACGAACGACTAATCGACACTCTAAGTCAATACTCGCTTTCAGACGTTTATGGCAAACTTGACGAGACAAGTCTTCTTTCAAAGAACATTCTTTTCGATGCTTTCCACAGGATCGGACTTGAGCTGATCGAAGTAAAGTTTGAGGGAATCGACACTACACCAGAATGGAGAGATAGACTGTTCTACATTAAG
>DATEYW010000042.1:0-2151 GCA_035256045.1 Bathyarchaeia archaeon
GTAGAATACGCGCTGTTTCTCACCACTTTCTTCTGTCACTATTATTCTTCCGTGAGAACGAACATGCGCAGACATGGGGTAGAAATTTTCTTCCCAGCGTTCTTTCACATACTTAATGTCGGTTAGGAGTTTGATGCAGCATCCGTATATGTCGGCTCTTTCTTCATAGAGAAGACGTTCAGCGTATTTTTCCATCAACGCGCCCTTATCCTTGATAGAGAACAGTTCGACTTCGTATTTTGATGTCGTGACAGTCATCTCTTTACGCTACCTCTAGCTAATTTCGACGTAAATATAAGTTTAAATTAACAGGGTTATGACACAGCCTTCATCTTTGAGAACGTATACTTTAATCGAATTTTAAGGTTCTCGTTGGATAAGATAGTTGAGTAGGATGCGAACGGTTTTTATGGTTTGGTGAGAAAATGGTTTGATTAAATTGGATTCGGCGTGGCATTCGAAGGAAAGAGAAGAGGTTATTCGTGTTTTACAGTCAGACATAGGGGGTCTGAGTGCTGAAAAGGTCGAGTTGAAGCGACGCGAGTTTGGTTACAACGAGTTGAAAGAGCGGAAAAAGGCTTCTCCTCTGCAGATTTTCTTGTCTCAGTTTAGAAACATTTTCGTGATTATGCTCCTTATTGCAATTATTATCTCTGTTGTGCTTGGCTGGTATGAGGCTCAGGTTTTGCATGAAGCTCGCGTTACGGTCGAGACCTTTGTTGATGCCATCGCAATCGGGGCTATTGTCATCATAAATGCAATTGTCGGTTTCGTTCAGGAGTATCGGTCAGAGAAGGCGATGGAGGCTCTGGAGAAACTGACGACTCCTAGGGCGAGAGTGCTACGCGAAGGAAGAGATATGCAGGTTCCAGCGAGGGAGCTTGTCCCCGGAGACATTCTTCTGTTGGAAGCGGGCGATCGTATGGCGGCTGATGGAAGACTGTTTGAAGTTGTGGATTTGAGTATGGATGAGTCTGTCTTGACTGGTGAATCCACTTCAGTTAGCAAGGATACTGGGGTTCTTTCGTTTGACACTCCTGTTGCTGACAGAAAGAACATGGTTTTCATGGGAACTCACGCTACTTATGGAAGAGCGAAAGCCGTTGTTACCTCGACTGGAATTAATACTCAGTTTGGGAAAATTTCTGAAATGGTGCAGACAGTTGAGAAGGAAGAGATACCGCTCAAGCTTAAGCTTGACAAATTTGCCAAGAAAATTGGCATAATAGTAGTCGTGGCAGCAGCAACGATACTGGTCTTCTCGTTGATTCGGAACGGAAGCATCGAAATTGACTTGCTGCTTACCGCTGTAGCTTTGGCCGTATCCGCAGTTCCAGAAGGATTGCCTGCTGTAGTAACGGTCACCCTTGCGTTGGGTGCCAGAGAATTGTCCAAACGAAACGCAGTGGTCAGGAGGCTCGCTTCCGTTGAGACTTTGGGTTCAACCACGGTTATTTGCTCGGACAAGACAGGCACATTAACAAAAGGCGAAATGACTGTACGCAAGATCTATGTAAGCAACAAGACAATTGAAGTCACTGGCACGGGCTATGAACCCACAGGCGAGTTTAGAGCGGACAGAATGCCCATTACGCGTGCGGAGAATGGCGATCTCGACCTGATATTGAGAATAGGCGCCCTCTGCAACAATTCTAGCATTGATGGATCGCGTGTTCTAGGCGATCCAACTGAAGGTGCATTGGTTGTGGCTGCTTCCAAGAGCAACATGAAGGTCGGTGATGTGGAAAAGCAGTATCCTCGCGTGGCTGAGATACCGTTTAGCTCTAACAGGCGCTTAATGACCACTATTCATGATACGCCAGAAGGGCGTCGAGTAGCGTATGTAAAAGGCTCTCCGGAGAAGGTTCTGCAACTTTGCAGGTTTATTCATTTGGAAGGAAAACAAACGCGGCTGAGTGAGGAACTCAGAAACGAGCTTCTTGGCAGGAATGAGGAAATGGCAAATCAGGCTTTGCGCGTTTTAGGCATGGCGTACCGAGAGATACCTGCCACAATGGTAAGCTACGATGAGAAGAATCTGGAGAAAGATCTGGTTTTTGTGGGACTAGTGGGCATGATTGACCCACCACGCCAGGAAGCTAAAGAAGCGGTTAAACTGTGCGAGAAAGCTCGAATAATGGTTGTGATGAT
>DATEYW010000043.1:0-5557 GCA_035256045.1 Bathyarchaeia archaeon
AGCGATCCGATCCATCCCATTACACCTAAGTACATTACCCGTATGCAAGTTGATATAAGCGGAGCAAGAGCTTCGCCAAAAGTCTGTGCGAGATCAGCAGAAGTGAGTATCGCAAGATCTTGAGTCAGAAAACCATAGGCACTGATGAAAGTGAAGATTAGCAGCCCGATGCCGACCATTAGGACGATGGTTCCAGTTAGAGTCATCTTGTCTCTTAGGTTTATTTTGAACATTTCTACTTTCCCGCTTTCTAGTCGAGCAGGTTGAATATTAAATCTTCTGATATAATAAACTGAACGGTGAATACTTAGTAAGAAAACTGATTATCTCTGAAAAATGCGGAGAAAGAGGATTATGAAATCAGGTAATCCCCAATCTCTGATATATTTTCTGTTTGCTTTCCTCTACGCTTTTCTGGACGTCAGTGAACAGATTGTTCCCATGCGAATCTATCGCGACCGCGAGCGGACCGAACTCTTCCACTTCAAAAATCCACATTGCCTCGGGCACACCTAGGTCAAACCATTCTACGCCCTTCACGCTCTTTATCGCTCTTGCTGCCAATACCGCGGCTCCGCCCGTGAAGGCACCGTAGACTGCGCCGTATTTCTGCATGGCGTCTGTGGTTCTCTTTCCCATGCCGCCTTTGCCGATTACAACTCGAACTTTGAAGTCTTTGATAAACTCGTCTTCGAAAAGATCCATTCGCGTGCTCGTTGTAGGTCCCGCAGCGACTGCTATCCACTTTTCACCTTGTTTGGCCACAACAGGTCCACAGTGGAAGACAGCAAGTCCATCTAGATTTAGCGGCAAAGGTTTGTTGTCCTTGAAGTATTCTAGGGCTCTTCTGTGGGCTTGGTCTCGTGCTGTAACAATGGTTCCTGTGACGTAGAGAACGTCGTTCACTTTGAGTTTTCGAATTTGATCTTCCGACATAGGTGTTTTCAGTTTGTAGATTGCCATTTTCTTCACCTCATTATTTCAGTTTATGTGTCAGATAATCGACAGACCCATCAGCGTTGATTCTTGCGGTGGCTCGTCTGGAGGCCCAGCAGTTGAAGACAACTGCAACGGGGAACGACGCAGGATGTCTGAAAGCATAGTCGATGTGTACTCCTAGCACGGTTGTCTTTCCTCCCAGCCCCATCGGGCCTATTCCAGTCATATTTGCGGCTTCGAATATTTCTTTCTCGAGTTTCGCTATTTCAGGGTCAGGGTTGTGTTCGGTAAGAGGTTTCAAGAGAGTCTTCTTCGCCAGTTTCATTGAAACATCGGCTCCGCCCCCCATCGCTATGCCAAGAATTGTTGGGGGACATGGTTGAGCTCCGGCCTTTATGACCGCGTCAATGACGAATTTCTTTACACCTTTTATTCCTTCGCCGGGCACGATCATACCGCCTTGGCAAACGTTTTCGGAACCTCCGCCTTTAGTCATAACCGTCATTTCCAGAGTGTCTCCGGGTACTATTTCCCAGTTCAAAACGGGCAGGTATCTTCCTGTGTTGTCTCCGCTGTTCTTTCCCGTGAATGGGTCTACGGCATTTGGGCGAAGTGGGACTTCCTTAGTTGCTCTCTTTGTGGCGCTTGTCACTGCTGACTCGATTTTGTCAAGATTCGTCACTTTCGCTCCTGCTTTGATATAAAATATTATTGTACCTGTGTCTTGGCAGACAGGAGCTTGATATTTCTCAGCCAGCTCGATGTTGTCAAGTATGGCTTTAAGCTGGGTTTTGCCTGTTTCACTTGTCTCTTCGCTGTAAGCCTTCCCCAACGCCTGTCTAACATCGTCCGGTAGATAAATGACTGCTTGTTTCAGGAGGTTAAAGGCAACGCTTTCCACGAGCTGTTCAGTCAACAAGTTTTTCCTTCTCCTCTTGAAGTGGTTTATTGACAATGGCGCCTACTTATGTCTTATCTTCAAAACACTGAAGGTGATACAAACATACTGAATGTTCACTTTAACCCAACTCTCTGCAGAATTTGAGTTCGTGTGCTTCGTTTGTTTTAAATATGGCTTGCCCATCTGTTTAACAACTGTGAAAGGAGAGGCGGAAGCATGAATGTGGAAGAAGAAGCAGACGCAGCCCAGTCGAAAGAAACTGAGGGTGAGTCGAGAAAAAAGTATGAGCTTCTCGAAGACCTACCGGGAGTTGGGCCTGCCACAGCCCAGAAACTGCGAGAGATGGGTTATCACACGATTGAGTCTTTAGCGATGGCGACTTCGCGTGAGTTAGAGCCGGCAGGGATCAGTGAGAAGAAGGCTCTCGCAATAATCGAAACTGCCCGTTCATCCATAGGCGTCTCTTTCATACGCGCAGACGAACTGCTTAGAATGCGCCAGAACGTCCTACGTCTCACAAGTGGAAGCAAAGTCGTGGACAGACTTGTGGACGGCGGGTTGGAGACGCAGACTATAACGGAGTTCTACGGGGAATATGGAACCGGCAAGAGCCAGATCTGCCATCAACTATGTGTTAACGTTCAGTTACCACCAGAAAGAGGCGGGCTAAACGGTTCTGCCCTCTACGTTGACACTGAAAACACGTTTCGCACTGAAAGAATTGTTTCTATGTCGAAACACTTGGGGCTTGATCCCGAACAGGTGGCGAAGAACATCATCTACGCTGAAGCTTACACTTCAGATCATCAACAGTTCTTACTCGAAAACGCTGATGAAGTCATCAAGGCTAACAATGTGAAGCTGATAATAGTTGACTCTTTAACGGCACATTTCAGAAGTGAGTATCTTGGACGCGAAATGTTGGCTCCCAGACAGCAGAAACTGAACAAACATATGCACAAACTCATAGGTTTGGCAAGGGCTTTCAACGCCGTGGCAGTCGTAACTAATCAGGTCATGGCGAAGCCGGACGTGTTCTTCGGAGATGCTGTTCATCCTATAGGCGGTCACATCGTTGGACATACGAGCCACACACGCGTTTACTTAAGAAGGGCGGCGCATGGTCCTATTCGAATAGCACGGCTAGTTTCAAGTCCGTATTTGCCGGAAGGCGAAGAAATATTTAAAATAACCGAGAACGGCATAGAAGATGCGTCTGAAGAAGAGAAGAAACCTCGTGGTCGCTGAACATGCCTATTCCGTCAGCTCTCGTCACCAGATTCTTTCAGCTGCTTGTTAACAGACAGTTCTCGGAAGCAGAGCGAGAGCTGGAGAGAGTCAAACAGAAGATGCAGAAAACCGAGTGGAACAGGGGATACTTCAGAGCCCTTTACGGAATGTTTCTCTCTCGGAAGGCGAACGGCGATTCTTACGCCTTACTTTCGAGAATGGATTTGAAAGACAAGTCAGCGTTGAACAGTTACCGACGCGAATTTCTCGAGCATGTGAGGAATAAACTGCACGGGGAATTCGATCGCGGCTTTTTCTCGGCTTGGGCCGACTGTATGCGCGTGCTCAACAGAATCAGCATTCCTGATAACGTTCCAACTCCGAACGTAAACAATGTTGCTCCTCGAGAGCAGGAAGTCGGAGAGGACCAGTCTACAATCGAAAGTTTTCTTGAAGAAAAAGCAGACTAAATTGCCGAGAACGTCGTGTACAACAGAACGTAAAAAACAAGCCAAGACAGGAAGTAGACTCCTATTCCAGTCGTAAGGAGTTTTGATGCTTTCGCCACTTTATCCTTGAACTTTGGCTTGACAGCATAATACGAAAGCAGGTACACTATTATCGCAATGGATACACTGTTGAAGAAGAGGCTCAATTGTCCATCCTGAGGCAAGGGCGTCCCATAAGTCAATATTGCGTATCCTAGACAGGCTATTGCCGCTATGAAGCCAAGCGACAGTCTGAGCCAGTAAACAGTCTCAAGAGGTTTCATTGCCCTACTACGCCCTGCAACTTATATTTGATGATCAAATTTAAAGTTGCCTATTAATCGATGACCTTCTGGTTGAACACGCAGATCTGTGTTGAACCAAGTGAACGGCGTCAGCAACGATGGTGGGACCAAAGGAATATATGTTGTTTCAGCAAACCTCGAGTGGTGAAATATGTTGGATTTCCTGGATTTTGCGATACTGACTTTTGGCTCCCTCGTGGCGGTTATGGAACCATTCAGTACGACAGCCGTGTTTGCAACGCTCACAAAGGACATGGATTCTACCGAGAAAAAGAAGGTAGTTCTAAGGACGGCAGTTGTATCGTTTCTTGTGCTGATCTTCTTCGCTTTGACGGGGCACCTTATCTTTCGAGTTTTCGGAATCACTCTGCCAGTATTTCAGATCGCAGGCGGAATATTGCTTGTAATGGTCGCTTTCGAAATGTTGAGACCAGGACAAACCGATGTTCCTTCTCAAAGAGGAGAAGACATCGCCATTGTGCCTTTGGCATTTCCCCTTACGTCAGGTCCTGGTTCGATTACGACGGTAATCCTTCTGGTCAGTCGAGCCGAGAACCTTCTGCAGACATTTGTCGTACCAGCAAGCATTTTCGTAGGCGTTCTATTTACTTATCTGGCAATGACTTTTTCCACGGGATTGTTCAAACGTTTTGGGAATCACCGACTTCAAGTAGTCACGACGCTCATGGCAATCATAGTCCTAGCGATTGAGTTCAGTTTATCCTAGACGGAATAACCGGCGCAATAAGCCAATTTGGCTCAGGGCTATAGCCAAATCCAAGATTGTCCAACAGAAACTCAATAATGACAATTTGATGAATTCAAGTGATAACGCGTATTTATACTGACTGACTTATAATTTGTTGGCGTGGTCAAGTTGCCCTCCAGGGAATTCACAAGTTTTGACGTTGCTGCTGTCGTGCGAGAACTGAAAAACACTGTTACAGACGCCATTGTCAACAACGTCTACCAGATTGACAGCAAGACACTGCTGCTTAAACTACACAAGTCTGACGAACCACCGTTCTCCCTGGTCATGGAGGCGGGAAAAAGGCTAAATCTAACAACCTACGTCGTGGAGAAACCGCTCAGGCCGCCGGCTTTCTGTATGGCTATGAGAAAATATCTGCGGAACGCTCGACTGCTAAACGCTGAACAGCACGAGTTTGAAAGAGTTGCGGTCTTTTCGTTCAAAACCTATGAAGGCGTTCTGGTCCTCATCTTGGAGCTTTTCGGAGACGGAAACATCGTTCTTCTCAGCGAAAAAGGAATCATTCTGCAGGCACTAGCCTACAAACAGATGAGAGACCGAAGTATTTTGCGTGGCGAATCATTCAAGTTCGCGCCTTCCGCTGGTAAGAACCCGTATTCAATGAGCGATGATGAGATTGCGAGTTGCTTGAAAGCCCCATCCGATACCCAGGTCGTTAGAGCAATGACGCGCTTTTTGAGTATAGGAGGGATTTTTGCTGAAGAAGTGCTGGCACGGGCAGGTGTAGAAAAAACTAAGCCTGTTGACCAACTGAGTGACGAAGAAATCGCAGCAATCATCGCCAGTATGCGAAGGTTGCTCATTCAAATCAAAGAGGGAAACCTTGAACCGTACGTCGTTCTCGACGAGAAGGACGGACTCGTCGGCGCCGCTCCATTGAAGTTGAAACGGTACGAAAGCCCACCGCTCAAGATCCAGATGT
>DATEYW010000044.1:0-7093 GCA_035256045.1 Bathyarchaeia archaeon
TTGTTGAATCGAAACTGAAATTGTCCGCGACTACAACTTCGATCATTTCGTATGTTTGGTTTGCAATTGAGCGCAGACAACCTGTTATGGTGGCTTCTGAATTGTACGTGGGAATAACCACTGAAACCAGACTTTTGTGACTCATCGATAAATGTCCACCAGGGCTTGCATTCAGTCGGCATTATGTTCTATGTGTTACGACATTTCCGCAGTTCTCTTGCCTTTTAAAGCAAGAATTCTAGTCAGGCAGTGTTCCAGTCTATCTGCAAGTTGCTGCCATTGATAGTTGTTCCTCACGGTCTCAAGAGCTTTTCCTCCAATCTTTTTTGACCTTTCAGTTGAATCCAACGCCAAGCAAATTCTATCCACCCAACCTTTGGAATCAGCAGGCTCTACGAGCAAACCGTTCAGTCCATCCGTCATTACCTCTTCGATGCCTGCAACTCGGCTTGCCACGACTGTCTTTTTCATCGCCATAGCTTCGAAGAGTTTTATAGGGCTTGCAGCTTCGGAAACATCGCTCTTGGGAAAAGGCACGATCATCACGTCTGCGATTCTCATGATTTTCGGCAGCTCGGATTGTTCAGTCTCATCCAAGGCAACAATGTTGGGGGTCTTGAACCTTCTCTTTTCTTGATTTCCCACAACCACAAATGACACATCATCATTTCGATCCTCGAACTTTTTGGCAACCTCGAGAATGATGTTGGAGCCGGCCCAGTTGTCCAATCTGCCACAGTACATGCATACTTTCTTTGAATTCAAAGCCAATTTCTCTCTGTAGTCCGAATGCACGTTGTGGTCGAAAACTGTCAGATCACATCCGTTAGGCACTACTGAAATTTCTTTTGCTTTTCCGCCGATTTTGATGGCATAGTTTCTCAGGTATTCGGTGACAGAGACTATTCCGTCTGAATTCTTTACGATCATGTCTTGAACCAGAACGAGTGCTCTTGTCACCAGCCTTGATCCGTGGATTCCGAGAAGTTCAACAGTATATTGTGCTATCAGATCGCTGAAATCGGT
Source organism: Bathyarchaeia archaeon (assembly GCA_035256045.1). Classification (GTDB taxonomy): domain Archaea; phylum Thermoproteota; class Bathyarchaeia; order Bathyarchaeales; family Bathycorpusculaceae; genus DASPPK01. Next base: position 1,027 of record DATEYW010000044.1, read on the forward strand.
AACGAAAACTCTTCTGCCCAATTTGGCGGCAAGAAATCCTAGAAGACCGGTGTAAACACTCGGGTAGTTGACGATTAGAATGTCAGGTTTGATTTTCAAAGTCTTCTGGATTATCTTCCATTCCAAAATCAACATACTCAACATGTATGCGACGTAGAAACTTCTTTTCCACAGCTTTCCGAGTGCCCGAGGAGTGTCAATTTTATGGACTCTGATTCTTGCATGTTCCTTCTCTAACGACAAGTTAGAACCGTTGGTCCCAGAGCGTGCAGTCAAGCCGATGCTTTCCCGGAATGATGGGACAACGAGGAACTCAACTTCATTTTTGCCGGAGAGTCTCCTCATCAGTTCGTATATTCTTCGATCGCTGCCCATGCGAGGAGGAAAGTACTCGACGATGACGGCTAGTTTCAACTCTCTGGACCTCTGCGTTCAAGTAAACAGTCTATTGTCTCATCACGAGACATTTCAACTTTTGACTGTTCCATTGTAATATATAGCTTACGGTTTCTGTTTGCCGCGGAGCTGATTGCCGGAGAGTCTTTGTTTTTCTTTTCTCGAACGTTTGATCAAATCCGTTTCATATCTGTCCCTGATAATGTGGGCAATCCTTTTTCCAGCATTTCCGTCGCCAAAGGGATTGTTCCAATCACGTTTTCTTTTCAGCATGATGTCTGCCTTGTCGACAATGTTGTGAGGATCTGTTCCAGCCAATACGTTGGACCTCACTTCCAGCGTTTCTGGTCTTTCAGTGTTGTCTCTCAAAGTGACGCATGGGACCTTAAGAATACAGGTTTCTTCTTGTACGCCTCCTGAATCTGTCAGAACCAACCTCGAATTGTTTTCAAGGTTCAGGAATGTAAGATAGGTCACAGGGTCTGTCGTTCTTACCTCTTTCGGGTCAAGATCGAATGTCTCAAGCTGCTTCATCGCTCTTGGGTGAATAGGATAGACGACAGGAATTCCATACTTCTTAATCAGAAGGTTCAGTCCTTTCAGTATTCGTTCAAATCTGTTCTTGTTGTCAACGTTTTCTTGTCTGTGGACGGTTGCCAAAAAGTAGGAGTCTTTTTGAATCTTAAGATTCTGCAGGTCATGCGTTCTATTTTTTGCCAGTTCCAGATTCTGAAACACGGCATCGACAATGGTGTTACCCGTGACGAATATTTTGTCTTTGGGCAGGCCTTCTCTCAAGAGCGCATCTCTGGACGTTTTCGTCGGTGCAAACAGCAGATCTGAGCAATGGTCAGCCATGATGCGGTTTATTTCTTCAGGCATCCCTCTGTCATGACTTCTCAGCCCAGCTTCAACGTGCCCCACCTTCAGGCCTAGCTTCACAGCTGCAAGAGCGCCCGCTAGGACGGTGTTCGTATCTCCTTCAACGAGAACAATATCCGGCTTCTCGCTTTGAAGCACAGATTCAATACCGACGAGCATTTTCCCTGTCTGTTGGGCGTGGCTCCCCGAGCCGACATCCAAATTGTATCTTGAAGGAGGCAAGGCAAGCTCTTCGAAAAAGACTCTGTCCATTCCATACGAATAGTGTTGACCGGTGTGAACAATGAAATAGTCCAAGCCTACTCGTTCGCATTCTCTGATGATTGGAGATAGCTTGATGATCTCGGGTCTGGTTCCGAGGACAAAACAGATTTTCATTGTCAGCGCATTGCCATCCAATTCGTGTCGCAATTGACATGCTGTTTATTTTCAAATACCTTTAAGTCTTTCTCGATCTGCCTCCGATCTAAATGTCGAAATCGAAATCTGGCCCACGAATGGGGGCAGCGGATAGGCGGAAGAATTCCAATAGACTTTTCTATACGGTGAATACTTAGTAAGGCAACAATTGAAAAAGGGCAGAAAAGGATGACTTCAACTCCCGACGGATTCTCATCAACATCTCTTCTTCAGCAATCAGATTACGAAAAGATAACTCTGGTAGTGAATGAACAGTTTCAACTTGAAGAATCTCTAATGGAACACGGCTTTCCGACCTACTACCTGAAACAACCACAGGAAACAAAGCAGCCGTTTCTGAAGCTATTGAAGAACTTGGATTCAATGAATCTCATAGCTTTCCTACGAAGGGCCGACGGCAGAATAGTATTGAAAATCGCTCCGAAGCCTCCTGTCAAGAAAAGCAACATTCTCTGGAATTGGATCCTGTTCTTTGCTACGATTGGAACAACTCTTCTTACAGGCTATATGCTTTCCCTTGGTTTTGTAGACAAAGGTCTCATGTTCAGCCCCTTCCTCGGAGCCGCAACCTTCACCATTGCCATCATGGCAGTTCTTGGAGCTCATGAGATGGGACACAAATTGACCGCGAACAGAAACGGCATAGAAGCTACTCCACCCTATTTCATTCCTGGACCACCGCCAATCGGCGGAATTCTCGGCATCGGAACCTTTGGGGCAGTGATAATGCAGAAATCTCTGGCACCCAACAAAGACGCCTTGTTTGACGTGGGCTCCAGCGGTCCCATGGTCGGTTTTGTGCTGGCGTTAGTGGCAACTGCCATCGGCTTGACCTTTTCTCCAATCTTCCCCAGCACTGGAAATGAGACCGGTTTACCCATACCATTAGTCTTCGAGATCATCGCCATTTTCTTCATCAGAATTCCAGCAAACTATTACGTGCTTCTTCATCCGGTCGCTTTCGCAGGTTGGGTCGGCATGATCGTCACAATGTTGAACTTGCTCCCTGCGGCAATGCTTGATGGAGGACACGTTGCACGTTCGATTCTCGGAGACAAAGCCCGGATGGCCTTGACGTTCCTGTCGATTCTTATGTTGATAGTCGCAGACTTCTGGCCAATGGCGATTCTGGTGCTTTTCATGTCGATGTACAGGCATCCTGGACCTTTGGACGATGTTTCTCCTCTTTCAACAAACAGAAAACTTTGGGCTGTCGGACTGGTTGCGGTGTTCGTTCTGTGTTCATTTCTGCAGTATTTCGTTTACTTTTTCATGCAATTACTCAGTTTTCTCTAGAATGTTGAATGCTGCTCTGTATTGTTGTTCAACGGCTGTACGGCAAGGTTTATTAAATATTACGATGCTAGACAATAATGTAAAGAGGGAAGTGAAAAACCAGACCAGACACCGAGAAATGTGGTTAGTATGAAAGGTGCAATAATCCTCGTAGTCTTCTTCGGATTGTTCGCAGCCGCGTCTCTGCTGATTCCGTCGCCTATGTTTCCCGGAAACGTTCTGTGCAAACTCATAGGCGGGGCTGCTTTCGAAAACATTAGATATTTCAGTGCGCTGCTGAACGGGATTCTCTATGGCGGAACATTGTGGTTGCTTTTCATTGGTTTAAGTAAAAGATTGACGCAGGAAAAGTAGGCAAGAACGACAAAAATGTCAGTTAGACTTCAGGCTGCGACACAAAGCCTACAAGTTTGATTGCGGTGCCGCACTTCTTGCACAGAATAATCAGTTCTGCGAGCTCGTCGTTCTTGACTTTCGTGTCAACGATGTGGTAGGTTTCTTCAGATTCGTCATCGGGAGATATCACAGACCCACACTTTGGGCACGGGAAAGCTCCGTCTCCGTCGATCTTGGTCAAATCAATCTCGTAAGCCATGCTTTTTTTGACTTCGGTTTTTTTCATCATTTTTCTGCACACATCCTTTTTCAAGAGTTGTTATTGTTTTCCATGGTTCTTCCAAAACATAATTAACTATTATGAATCCTCAATTCATATTAAAGACAATTGGGCATCACGGAAGAAAAAAGTTCTGCTGATTACCCCTCACTTTGCTGTATAGTTGATCAATCTTGAGGATCAGCCGTGCATGTACACTCGGTATGAATGGGCTCACTCCACAATTTATATGGGTTGGCTATAAGTATAGAAAACGCATCAGCAGTCTGAAGGAGACGGTACGCTTGAAATATGACATGATTGTGGTGGGTGCAGGCACGGCCGGGTGTCTCGCCGCAAAGACTGCTTCTGAGGCAGGTCTGAAAGTGTGTCTTGTCGAACGGAAGAGGCGGGAAGACATCGGGGAAAAAGTCTGTGGAGACGCTCTTGGCGAACACCACTTGAAGACTCTGGGCCTGGAAAAACCTCAAGGCGGCGAATTCGACAAGCGAATCGAAGGCATCAAGATCTACTCGCCAGATCTCAACACTGTGTTTACTGTTGAACACGAGGATTTTGTTGGCTATTTATTGAACAGGAGGTTGTTTGGACAATGGTTGCTTCGGAAGGCGGTTGACAAGGGTGCAACTCTATTTGATTTGACTCAGTGTTCGGAACCTCTCATTGAGAAAGATTCCGTCGTGGGCATCGCAACAAAGAGCATGAAGACAGCTGAACACAAAGACCTGAGAGCCAACGTGGTTGTTGACGCCAGCGGCTTTGTGGGGGTCGTAAGGAAGAGTCTTCCTAAAGAAATCGGGATTGAAAATGATGTGGCTAACGAGGATGTTGAGGCGTGTTACCGCGAAATTCGTCAACTCAAGCAGGAAACCCAAAACACGAGTTATTGTGAGATATATTTGAGTCAGAAAGTGACTCCGGGAGGTTACTCTTGGATCTTTCCGAAGGGCGGAGCGCGAGTGAACGCTGGTTTGGGCATTTGCATGCGCAGAGACTTTCCAAACCCGAAGACCCAGTTCTACAAACACGTACTTACGAAGCCCTTATTTGACGGTTCTCTGCTGCTTACGGGCGGTGCATGGTACGATCCAACACGAAGACCGCTCGATAACATGGTTGGCAGCGGCGTGATAATCACTGGCGATGCAGCATGTTTGGTTAATCCGATTCATGGAGGTGGCATAGGGCCTTCGATGATAAGTGGGTTCCAAGCGGGCAAAGTCGCAATTGAAGCCTTGGAGAAGGGCGACGCGGGTCGTCAATCACTGTGGCCTTACAACAAACGGTACAATGATCTGTATGGGGCCAAGCAGGCTAAGCTTGACATTTTCAGAATGTTACTCATAGCAAGTCGCGATGAAGATCTGAACTATGGAATGCACTATAATCTTATGACAGAACAGGACGTTCTCAAAGCTGGGATGGGCGACGAGTTTCACCTTAACATAACTGAAACCAGCAGAAGAGTGTTCCGAGGGCTGAAAAGAGTGGGTTTCCTCAACAGACTTCGACTGACCGTCAAGTACATGAACCGCGTCAGAGACCATTATGCAAAGTATCCTGACGCGCCTTCAAACTTTGAAAAATGGCGGCTGCAAACAACGTCTCTTTTTGATGAAGCCGCTTCAAAGGTAATGAAATGAAAATTGCCCATTCAACAGAGCTCAAAGAAAGATCAACGTGTCTGCCATGCGTGTAGCTCTGCTCGCAACTGGGGGAAAGGACTCAGTCCTGGCCCTTTACCACATTTTGCAGCAAGGCTACGAAGTCGCCTATTTGGCCACCATGATCCCTCTGCGCGAAGATAGTTGGATGTTTCATTATCCCAACATTGGATTGATAGATCTTTTCGCAGACGCTGTGAACATTCCTTTAGCGAAAGCGGAAACCTCGGGCGTCAAGGAAGAAGAAGTTGAAGACCTGAAGAAGTTAATTCAGACACTCGATATTAAAGGCGTAGTTTCAGGCGCGATAGCCTCCAATTATCAAAAGGAAAGAGTTGACAGGATTTGTCGGCAGTTGAACCTCAAATCGATAGCACCGCTATGGCATCGTGATCAGTTAGAGATATTACAGGAAATCCTGCGACTCAGGTTTGAAGTTGTCATTACAGGCGTCTACGCAATTGGCTTTGACGAAGGATGGCTGGGAAGAAGAATTGACGCAAGCGTCATTGAGGATTTGTTGAGACTGAACAAGGCATATGGCGTTTCAATCGTCGGAGAAGGAGGAGAGTTTGAGACGCTTGTTGTCGATGCACCTTTCTATAGAAAGAAGATAAGGATTCTTAAGGCAGAGAAGGTTTGGAAGGGACAGAGCGGACATTATCTAATCTCTAAAGCACAGCTTGAGAACAAATGAAAAGCTGGAAAGGTTTATTTTAGTGCTTGCAGCTAACATTCCAAGCTATTGGCGGACAAGATCCGCTGGAATGTGGCCGATAAGGCTGAACCATAA
>DATEYW010000045.1:0-2267 GCA_035256045.1 Bathyarchaeia archaeon
GCGTCTAAGACTTGGGAGTCCCACGTTTCTTGTCCAAGTCTGAGCTTGTCTGAATTTGACTTTCAGACATCGCTCCTGCTAAAAACACACTAGAACTGTTTGATAAGTCCGGTAGGTTCCTGCTCTTTTCTTCCTCTCCAATTATCTCCTCGTCTTGCCCATGCTTGTTTCGGATCAAAATTGAAGTTCATATTTGTGTTTTCTGATCGTTTAAGCATGTGTTTTGAGAAGCATGTTCTGCAATAAACTGGTTTGCCTACTGTAGGCTTGAAAGGAACGGTGGCGGCTTGGCCACAATCGGTACATTTGACCTCGAAAATTCTTTTTTGAGACACGTATAATCACCTCTATTGGTATTGAGCATAATTGAAAAATGTGGACTTTCCAATTATCACGTGATGTAAGGGAAGCTGCCGACTTAAAGGTTTCCATGAGAAGATGTCTTTCTCTTCGACTAGACAGGCACTACCGACAGCAGACTTCGTTCATTTGGCCCTATCTGCTCTGCAATATTGCTGAGCGATCCGTTCTTCCCAATGTACAATTGTTTTTCCCCTCTGAACATAGAGGTCCTTGCGTTGTCAATTCGGATAGAATCCCCAGTTGAAATCGAGCTTATCTGCTCATTCCATAGGCACAATCTAATTGTCCCAGTTTCATCCGCTATCAAAGCGTTTGCGACGTTTGCGTACTCTCCGTAGCGCGTAAACACAAGCTTGGATTTCGGTATCTCCATAACCTTGGCCTTTAGACTGATTTGTCTCATTCCAATCCTGAGATCTTTGATCGAGAGGATCAGCGATCGCGGTTTCTTTTTGGCCAGAAGCCTTCGGATCATGTCCGTGTGCATGTAAGACCCGATAGGATTGCCCTGCTCAAGGAGAAACTCCTTCAACACTGATAACTGCGCGACAACCTTTGAATCCTTCAAGATCAGAAACATCGCTCTATCTTCGGTTTTGCCGCGACATTCGATGGTGAGATCTCCGCTTGACGCCTTTCGGTTTTCTTCTGCCATAATGAGCGCATGGAAAAATTTGCCGGGATCGACATCATACTTCACTGAAATGAAAGCGAGGTACTCTCCTGTTGACGTTTTTCTTCTCAAATGTTCTCAACTCATTCTTGTAGCGCTCATATTTCCCTAGTAGAATAGACAAAAAGGCGACAAAGCCTGCTCTAAGGGGTTTTGTCACGATTTTTCCTGCGAGAATTCTACTATAATATAGTACGCATGGTGGCATATTAAGATGCGTGCAAATCTGCGGGAAGGGGGCTGATTATTGGGCGATTTCTGGCCGGAAGACGTACGCGCGTCCTCTTTCCCAACTGTGGAGTCTGAATGTGTGAAGGATTTTGATGTGCTGAGAATAGTGGGGAAGTAAAACATGTTTAAGAGCGAGATGTGCGTCTTAGAAAGATGTTACATGGATGATGTTTATGTCTCAACCTGTCACTGGAACAATAGTGAACTATCGAATAGGAATCAGAACTCAGATGCCAAAATGGTGCCTGATTCAAATCACAAATGCAAACTCCGTCTCAGACGCAGGTCGTCTCATCGGACGAAAGGTACTGCTGACGTTTGGGAAGAACGAGTTTTTAGGGAAAATCGTGAGTCTTCATGGGAAGAAAGGCGTGGTCACAGCCAAATTCCGCAAAGGAGTACCCGGAAATGCTATCGGGTCAATCGTTCAAGTGACAAGTTAGGCCGCAACTAAGGATTGGTGTTCCGTCAGCTCTGATGGGAGCGCAGTCTTCTTTAGTTGTTACATTTTCAGATATCCGTGGATCTTTGACCATTCAGTTTGATTCTTCCTGTACCGCCAGAAGATGTCGCCTCGTTTATCTGTTTGAAAATCCCAGGGAGACACCAGCGCGATGTCTCTTTCTCTGACCCACACTCGTCTCTTCAGTTTTCCTCGAACTCTGCACACCGTTCTTTGCCGTCTTGGCATCTTACCAGAATTCTGTCAAAACCAATCATCTTGGCCGCAGTGCCGAGCACGTCGCTTCCTGCTGGCAGTTTTAGCGCGCTATAAGAAAACATATTTCGCAAGCTCACGTATAGAACTTGGAGAGGATCATGATGAAACATGTTCAACCGCACATTATGTGTGGAGTTGGAGACGTCGCAGAGTATGTTCTGATACCAGGGGATCCAAAAAGAGTTGAAAAGATAGCAGCCTTCTTTGATGAAAGCTCCAAAGTTGCAGACTATCGTGGATTCGTCACTTACACCGGAAATGTCGACGGCATAGGAATAT
>DATEYW010000046.1:0-3423 GCA_035256045.1 Bathyarchaeia archaeon
TTCATGCCGATTCCGTCCATCACCAGAAAGAAGCTGCGTGGATTATCTTCTCTTAGCTGCAGCGATTCTTTGAACATTTCATCACGCTCTTTCTGAGAAAGGGGATGACTGAGTTTCAAGAAGATCAGTGCCATTATGTGAAATCCCAGTTTCTTGAAGTCGGGAATCAACGTGTACTCTCTTATCAAACCATCTTTTTCAAGTTTTGTTCTTGCTCGGGTCACCGTCGGTTGTGATATCCCAAGGACTTTAGCCAGTTCTCTGTCGCTTCTACGGCTGTTCTTCATAAGTTCAGAAATAAGTCTCAATTCCACGTCTTTCATATTCACCAAGTGACCTGTACGTAATAGAAGAGCAGTGTACCTAATAAAAAGGTTTAGTCTGAAACACCTGTCCACAAAAAATGAATCATCAACTCAATGGCACGTCAGCTTTCTTGGTCTTTTCTCCTGAGCGGAACATTTTTCTAGAACTGTGAGCTGTGGAGTGCTTTCCTTGTACTGGTGCGATGACTCTCAGAGTCTTCATTTTTTCATAATGTACTCGTGTATGGCTCTGGCAGCTTTCTTGCCTGCTCCCATTGCGCTGATGACCGTGGCTTCGCCTGTCACTATGTCTCCGCCTGCATAGACGCCTTCAAGATTGGTCTTTCCGTCTGCATCCGTCACTATCGTTCCCCACTTGGTCACGGCTAATCCCTCCGTAGTGCTCTGGATGATTGGGTTAGGCGTTCTTCCAACTGCTTCGATCACTGTGTCAGTGTCCATCACGAACTCTGAACCTTTAACCGGAACGGGTCTTCTTCTGCCGGACTGATCTGGCGGACCAAGCTCCATGCAGACACATTCCATGGCTTTCACCCAGCCTTTTTCGTCGCCGAAAAACCTTGTTGGGTTAGCCAAAAACTTGCATATTATACCTTCTTCCTCAGCGTTCTCAATCTCTTCCTTTCTCGCAGGCATTTCTTCTCTTGATCGTCTGTACACTATGCACACTTCCTCGGCGCCCAGACGCAACGCCGAACGAGCAGAATCCATCGCCACGTTACCGCCGCCGATGACAACCACATGTTTGCCGATTCGAATAGGGGTATCATAAGCTGGAAACGCGTAAGCTTTCATCAGATTTACGCGAATCAAGAACTCGTTCGCAGAGTAGATCCCGCCCAGGTTTTCACCTGGAACTCCCAAAAACTGAGGCAAACCGGCACCAGTTCCTATGAAAACCGCGTCAAATCCATCTTTCAGAAGCTCAGGAATAGTATGAGTTCTTCCTATCAGACAGTCCGTCCGGATCTCAACTCCAAGTTTCTTCACAAACTCGACTTCCGCTTGAACTGTGATCTTGGGCAAACGAAACTCGGGAATTCCATACATCAGAACTCCACCTGAAAGATGCAATGCTTCGAAAACAACGACTTCATGTCCTAGCTTCACCAAATCAGCCGCGGCTGTCAACCCGGCAGGTCCAGTACCTACAATCGCTACGCGCTTCCCGGTAGGGGTTGCCATAACTGGAACATCTATTCCTGTCAACCGTTCCCAATCAGCTAGGAACCTCTCCAAACGCCCGATACTGACCGCATCGCCGACCTTCCCAAGCAGACAGAGCTTTTGACATTGCTCCTCCTGCGGACAAACACGTCCGCAAATAGCCGGAAGACAATTCTTTTCCTTGATTTTTCTTATCGCACCTGCAAAATTCTTTTCTTTCATCAGCTTGACAAAAGCAGGGATGTCAATCTCAACCGGGCAACCTTGTATGCATTGTGGTTTTTGGCATTCCAAACAACGGTTGGCCTCCTCAAGCGCCTCTGCCTTTGTATATCCAAGTGCGACTTCGTTGAAATTTCGCCTTCGGACTTCGGCCTTCTGTTTGGAAATCGGCACCGCTTCTTTCCGAACTTTGGGCTTAGGCTGAGACTCACTCACTATGACCACACTTCCTTTTCTGCAATTGTTGCGAAGCCAGCTGCTCCTCAGAAACAAAAGCCATCTGTCTTTTCATTAACTCACCAAAATCCACTTGATGAGCGTCAAACTCAGGACCATCTACGCACGCAAACGACGTTTTACCGCCAACACTGACCCTGCATGCACCACACATGCCCATCCCATCCACCATTATAGGGTTTAAACTGACGATGGTGTGCACATTGTATGGCTTTGTGGTGTTGGCAACTGCTCGCATCATCACAGTGGGGCCAATCGCATAAACCACGTCAAACTTGCAACCCTCGGCGATTAACATTTTCAAAACATCGCTCACGAAACCCTTCTGTCCCTTCGTCCCATCATCTGTGGAAACATACAGCTCATCTGCGATCTTACGGATTTCATCCTCAAGAATCAGTAGCCCAGCTGTTTTTGCCCCAACAATTGCAACCACCTTGTTACCTGCCTGCTTCAATGCTCTTATGATCGGTAGGGCAAGAGCAATGCCGACGCCGCCTCCTATTACACAGACGAGACCATAACGTTTTGCTTCACTTGGTTTCCCCAAGGGACCACAAACATTCGAAACCATATCACCGGCTCGAAGCATGCCCAGTTTTTCGGTTGAGGCTCCAACTTCAAGGAATATCAGAGTAATAGTTCCTTTCTGCTTGTTCCAGTCTACCAGCGTCAAAGGAATCCGTTCGCCTTTGTCATCGATTCTCAAAATGACAAACTGTCCAGCCTTCGCCTTTTCGGCTATGGCTGGAGCATGGATTTCGATTGACTTTATCTTCTGAGCCAGCTCATTCTTGACCATTATTTCATACATAGCAGAGAACCTTCTAGGCTCGACATGAGAGAAGTATGTCTAAAACAAGTCTCCAAATATAAAAGCTTAGTAGCGCGGGATCGCTTTTGATCAATGTTTGTGATAGTATGGTCTTCTTACGTAATTGTATGCTGAGACCGCTGCAGTTATCCCCATTCCGACAGCCGTTCCGATCTGTTTGACCGGATGGTTCGTAACATCACCAGCGGCATAGACTCCTTCAAGGTTTGTGTGTTGTAGCCAATCGACGATAACATAATCGTCCTTGTCAACCGCTACTCCTGCCAACTTCGCCTGTTCGGTGTTCGGGTCTTGACCGATCTGAACGAAAACACCGTCAACCAGCACCTCCGCAGTCTCGCCGGTGAGCTTGTTCAGTATTTTGACCTTCTTCACGATTTTCTCGCCGAGTATCTCCTTGATTTCGCTGTTCCAAAAGACTTCAATGTTCTCCGCGTTTTTCAAACCTTGCACCAGTGCATCTTCAGCCCTAAAAACGTCTCTCCGATGCACAATCTTGACGTTGCTCCCCAAACCCGCAAGATACGTGGCGGTAATGAGAGCTGAATTGCCCCCGCCTACTACTACGACACGTTTGTTCTTGAAAAATGGCCCATCACATAAACCGCAGTAGCTTACCCCTCTTCCGCGATACTC
>DATEYW010000047.1:0-2956 GCA_035256045.1 Bathyarchaeia archaeon
CTAGAAGGAAACCCGTTCTCACCCTTGAGTGGTCACGAACGCTTATGGCTTGAGGACTTTTGCCAGGTCTTCAGCATACTTCCTTGTTTTCTCCATCTCGCCAGCTTTAAGCTGGATGCTCTCAACTTTCCCCTCAACGTATGTAACCAGAGGGGGCATGATTATCTTGAAACCGAGCTGTTCAAGCTTTTTCTCAATTCCTTTTGCCGCGTTCCCGCTGATCATGGCTTTCAACTGCGTGTCAAACGCAGCGCCGAGTTTTCCAGAGAACTCGTTCTTGGCAAACCCATCCAGAAATTGCATGATGACTTTCGTTGCCCTCAAACCCTGAGTCGGCCCCCCAGCCAACACACAATCATAGTTCTTTACGCCTGCAGGGTCAACGTTTCCAACGTAAGAACAGTCAACATCAAAACCTTTTTCTTTGAGAACTTCACCGATCGCTTCCGCAACTTTCTCTGTGTTTCTATTCACCGAACTTGTGTCATACACGATCAAGACTTTCAAACAAATCTCCTCAACTCTTAGTGAATCTCAAAGCTTTTCAGCTTTTTCGCAAAGCAAACAAGAACGTGAATGACTGATTTGCACCGTCTGATGATGCGTGGGGAGAGGAGAAAGGAGTGGTAAGTGAGACCGTGTGATCCACGCTTTGGTTTCGTGTCAGTTCCAGTCAGCGCACGCTTCCAATAATTAAATGTTTGCGTGATCTCGTCAGAAAAATGATGAAGCTCCCATCCAATAAATCGATGAGCTCCGCATGATGTTCAGTCCTCCGAATTTTGCTGAATCACCTGAAGACTTCAGTCAGGTAAGGATGGAAAGAACATGAAGTTCAGCAGGAGCCGTCGCCAACTAAGGGACATATATACGAGCATGTTTTCAACATGTTAGCAACGCATAAAAGCAGTTTGCATGGCTCTCTGTTCTGAGGGCATTAATTTGTCTGAAAGATTTTCCAAGAAATGGGAACGCAGCAAAGAAGAACAAAGTTTCCCAAATCGTGCAAGAGAAGCAATCAGGCCTGCGGGACCGCTGAAGCCGCGCTTAGACATAGCGATTAGACGCATCGAACTTCAAATTCACCGACTCGACCAGGCTTCCGAAAAATTCAACCAGAAAGACAGGACGCTGTTTTCAAAGGTTGTTGATGCTTACACAAAACACGATACCGCGCACGCGAACGTGTATGCAAGCGAGCTGGCAGAGGTACGCAAAATAGAAAAGTTGACGATGAATGCAAGGCTTGCACTTGACCAAATACTGCTACGAATACGCACAGTGTCGGAACTAGGAGACATCGTTTCAACGATTGGACCCGTCATAGGCGTCTTAGGTTCAATCAGAACAGGACTCGTCGGCGTACTTCCAGACGCAGAAAACGAAATTGGCGAAATCAGCAACATGTTAAGCGGAATCATGTTCGACGCTGGAACAAGTTCCGGAATGACTCTGAGCTTCAACACGCTGAACGAGGACGCGTCAAAGATACTCAACGAAGCAGCAACCATCGCCGAACAAAGAATCAACGAAAAACTTCCAGATCTACCAGAAGGCATAACGTCAAGCCTACAAAGCGGAAAAACAGCAGCAAAAAACCCGTAAAAATCGACTCGAAAACCTAGCGTGCGGCTGTAACACCGCAGCTGCACTCCTCACTTTTCTCAAAAATCATAAGTATGAGACACATTGTTACAAACTAGCAAAAGCAAATTCATAAAAGAGAGCCCTACTATGACAGCGACCTTGGAGTTTTATCCCCTGACCCCTGAAAGATGGGAAGACATCAAGACGCTTTTCGAAAACGACACAGTGTGCCGCGCCTGCTGGTGCATGTGGTGGAGAATTTCAGCGTCAGAATGGACGAAAAGGAGAGGCAAACAAAACCGAAATCTGCTGAAGGCGCTGGTCAACTCAGGAAAAGCTCCTGGAATCATCGCCTATTCTGACGGTCAACCGATCGGCTGGTGTTCCGTGGCTCCAAGAGAAGAATATACTCGCCTAGAAAGGTCGAGGACGCTGAAAAGAATCGATGAAAAACCAGTGTGGTCGGTCGTCTGCTTCTTCGTGTCCAAACCCTTCCGACGCAAAGGCATTTCGACGAAGCTTCTTCAAGCCGCCGTCGACCATGCTAAAGAGCAGGGCGCCACCATCATAGAAGGATATCCGAGCAAATGCGAAAAAAGGCAGCAAGACTCGCTCGTTTACACTGGACTCGTTTCAGCTTTTCAAAAGGTCGGGTTCAAACCTGTCGCAGATTCGAAAACAAGGATTATGATGCGCTGCTGTGTTGAAAAACAAATCCGTGACGATCGACGGACGCAGCACAGCCCTTAAAATTCAGCAAGCACCACTAAGATCAGTCGCCCGACAGCAAAGTGCATGGGCGTCACCTATCAAGATTTCGATGTTGAAAAGAGATAGTTCACCGCTCAATGTTCTCGAGGCGAACGGTTCTACGACCTAGGGGGGTAGGGTGTTTTTGAATGGATTTTTCTCAAAAAACAGACTGCGCTTTGTTTCAGCGTTGACTTCGGACGATAATGACGTCAGCCACTATGAGAAGCATTGCCCCAAAAATCGTCAGGACTGAAGGAACTTCGAAGAAAATTACGAACGCCGCTACAATAGATATGAATGGTTCCAGCAAAATGACTATGGACGCACTTTGTGCCAGCATATGCTTCAATCCATAGTAAAGCAACGTTCCTCCGCTGACACCTCCCAAACCAAGCAGCAAGATCACGCCCACAGAATCCGCGCTCGGCACCGCCAACCCCGTTAACACGAACGCTGGAAACATAAGCAACATTCCCACGGCCGTCCCCAAAAAAGTCAAAGAAAACGGACTGTACCGATCCTTCAACTTTCTACCAATAATCTCCACCATCGCAGAAGCAAACCCTGCAAATACTCCGCTGATTACTCCCACGGGAGCGATCGACTGAAGAAGATT
>DATEYW010000048.1:0-8983 GCA_035256045.1 Bathyarchaeia archaeon
CGAGCATACTTTGTTTGGTGGAATGTGCCTATCGGCTGGTACGGTGTATCAGTCCCAAATGGTTTCGTCAGTGTGCAGGATTTCGGGCGCCTGTCTGTCTACGCTTATGAAGGTGAGCTTTCTGCTTGAGATTGAGCGTCCGAGAATAGTTGTCGATGGCGTTGGCGTAGAGAAAAACAAGCCCTTTGTAGTTGTTGGAATACCCGCTTTCAATGAGGAAAACTCGATAGCAGCAGTTGTTGTGGGAGCTCAAAAGTTTGCTGACGCGGTCATTGTGTGTGATGATGGCTCCACTGACTTGACGGCAGAAATTGCTGAGAAATTGGGCGCAGATGTTGTGAGACACGAGATTAATTCGGGCTATGGCGCGGCAATAAGAAGCTTGTTTGAGAGAGCTCGAGAGTACGGCGCTGATGTGCTAATCACTTTAGACGGCGATGGACAGCATGATGCGAACGAAATCCCCAATGTTTTGAAGCCTATAGTTCAAGGCGTGAGTGACGTGGTCATAGGCAGCAGGTTTGTCGATACCAATGGAACCGCAGAAATGCCTTTCTATCGCCAAATAGGCGCAAAACTGATCACGAAAATAGTTAACGGTTCATCCAAGAACGGCGTTACCGACGCTCAGAGTGGATTCAGAGCCTACAACCATAAGGCAATCGAACGGCTGAGTATAATTGAAGAGGGAATGGGCGCAAGCGTCGAAATACTGATGAAAGCCAGTCAAGACGATCTGAAGATTTTTGAAGTGCCTAGCTCATGCAAATACAATAAGACGCGAACAGCGACCTCTACGGAACATCCGGTAACGCACGGTGTCGGTGTCATGATGTCGCTTATCCTTCTAATTGTCGAGGAAAAGCCACTGATGGCTCTCGGCATACCCGGCATCCTGTGCTTGCTTTCAGGAATGGCATTTGCCGCATGGATGCTTCAGTTGTATGCCGGTGAACATCACATTGTCACAAACATTGCCTTGGCATCCGTGTCCTTTGTGCTGGTCGGTTTCTTTATGCTGTTGACAGCAATAACGTTGTTCGCCATTTCGAGACTGTCAAGAAGAGTGAACGGGCACAATCGAGAAAGCAAAAGCCATCACGTTTTGCCTTCCAAGTAAACGAATCTAGCATGG
Source organism: Bathyarchaeia archaeon (assembly GCA_035256045.1). Classification (GTDB taxonomy): domain Archaea; phylum Thermoproteota; class Bathyarchaeia; order Bathyarchaeales; family Bathycorpusculaceae; genus DASPPK01. The sequence continues at coordinate 1,136 of DATEYW010000048.1, forward strand.
GTCAGGAACAATAGCAAGAATGCGGATTGCTCGAATCAGACACATATTCTATCCCGATATGCCCCGCGACTATTTCTATGAACTCTCTGTGCGCCAGGCTGAGAATGGTCACGATGTAGATGTCTTGACTTGGAGAAAGAACGGCTATTCATCAGAGTATGAAGACGGAGGGTTGGTCGTTCATAGACTTCCAGGGCTAAATGTCGGTCTGCCTGGGATGATAGAGGAATATCCCTATTTGCCAGGATTGCCTGGCGAATTGCGTTCGCTGAAGCCTGACATAGTTCACGGAGAGTCACACCTCTTTCTACCCACTGTCCAAGCAGTGAGAGCTGCAAGAAAATTCGGCATACCGTGTGTGGTCACGGTGCATGGCATTTCTGTAGATAGAGGCTTAGCCGTCAACGCAGCCCAAAGCCTATATCTGCGTACAATCGGTTCGCGAGTTTTCAAGAACGCAGATAAAATTATATGTTTGACACATCAAAATGCCAGGACCGTTGCCAGCTTCGGTTGTCCGCCAGATAAAACTGCTGTGATCCCAAATGCGGTCGACACTACTCTCTTCAGTCCAGGACTGAAGCGCAATGACAATCTCATTGTCTGGGTGGGTCGATTCGTTCCTGAAAAAGGCGTAGAATATCTAATCAAATCAGCGAGATTTGTGGCAAATTCCATCAGAAACATCAAGTTTTTGATGATTGGGTACGGTCCTCAGAAGAGTCGAGCTCTGAACCTTGCACAACACTATGGGCTTCATCGCAGGAACATTGATTTCGTCGGCTGGCTGGATAGAACGGCAATCGCCTCGGTTTTGAGGAAGGCAACCCTCTTTGCTTTTCCGTCGCTGACCGAGGGCATGCCTGTGGCTTTGATGGAGGCAATGTCAAGTGGTGTTCCAACAGTTGGGTTCGACGTGCCCGGTGTGAATGATCTTGTTGTTGATGGAGAGAATGGTTTCTTGGTTCCGCCCAGAGATTCAAAATCGTTCGCAAACGCGATTATTTCCTTGATGGAAGATGACAGAAAACGAAAGCGAATGAGTAAGAATTCACGAGAAGTTGTTGTCCGCGGCTACTCATGGGAAAAGGTGCTGAAAGAAATTGACAAGGTGTATAATGAAATTGCAGACTGAAAGGAAAAAGCGCAGTTTTGCCAGTTTTGCAAGGCAAGGTTACTTGCTAAAAACGTACATGGTTATTCTGTTTTATGCGCTAAGGAAAACACGCTTCACACGCAAAGATTTGTCAGGTTTAGCATTTCTAATAGTTGCTCCCTTGATGTACTTCTCAAGAATGCGAACAGTCAAGAGCCCGATAGGACTGCTGAGTCTCGAAGACCAAGAATTGTTCAGGTCAATTGTTTACGGATTTTTCAAAACCCACTTTTGCTACCTAAAATATATGGCGAGTGCGAACGCTGGTTCGCACTTTTCTGCGATCGTGGATATTGGGGCCAATATCGGGGATTTTGCGATGGCAACTTCTCGCATGGCAGACCACGTCCTGGCAATCGAGCCGGGAAAACGCAACTTCATCAATCTGAAAGAGAACCTTGAACTCAACGGAATGGATAATATTTTGCCTTTGAACATAGCTGCGACTGATTCGTGCAAAACGCTCCGGATGGAAGGGAACACTTCTGATTTGTTTGTCAGCTCAGAGGGCAACGGCGAAGATGTTGTTGGGCTTCCGCTTGACAAAGTGTGTGGCGATCTTTCTCTTGGAAGAATTGACGTGTTGAAACTGGATGTTCAAGGGCATGAATTGAGCGCTCTCGCGGGAATGTATAGGCTCCTTCGGGAACATGCTCCCAAACTGGTGATGGTTGAGGTTCATTTGAAACGTGGTGTCAAAACAGCCGACGTTGCTCAGGTTATGAGGAGCCACGGTTACCGTTTGCTCAGCAAGACTAATTTTCTTTTTGATCAACCACACATGTGTTTCATGTCTGCTAGTCGTGCCTAAGTCAGAGTCTGAGGTTTGTCTTCTTGATTGCTAAGAAGATTTTGGACATACCCAGCACGCTGTATTTTGAAATACTTGCAATCTCTCTCATGCTGGCCTCTCTGACCATACAATCTAGAATAGAGGCGATAAGCGCTTGGAATGACTTGCCGTTTCTATCGTTCGTCAGGGCTTTGATTTGGCTTTTTGGGCTTCTCACTTTGCCAGGGTTGTATATTGTTCGGCTCTTGAGAATTTCGTCTCGGCTTTCGAGAGTGTCAACCTTGGCAGTTGCAGTTAACTTGTCTTTTGTGTTCGTCAGCTTGATAACGCTTGTATTTTATAAATCAGATTTCGGTTTCTCTAACCTGCCCTTAACGTTCTTGATTATCATAGTTCTGATGGGTTTCGTGAGCTGGTATCGGTCTAAGAACAAAACTCGTTCGATTCCAATTGAGGTGAAAAGTTGGAGCGCTGCTTTGCTGGCAACCGTTACGTTTGTTGTCGTTATTGCCTTTTTTGTCCAGTTGAATATGCGTTATTTGATTCCTGGAGACAATTGGGTGTCTCTGAAGCCAGCTGTCACGGTGATTGACCAGAGAAGTATATTCGAATCTTTTGCGGACTTGCATTATCCGCCCATGTTCGGGTTTACGTTGTCTGGGCTTGCTGTTTCCGGTGGTTTTCCTCTCGTGAATATGTACGTTATTCTTTTTCCCCTTGTCGGGTTAAGCATTCTGAGTTTCTATGCGTTGCTTGAAACCGTTTTTGATTTAGACCGGAAAAGGAATGCATTGGCATGTGGGCTTTTTGCTCTTTGCGGAGGTCTGGGCGGGCTAATTCAAGTCCTTTTCTTTGGAGGAGCACAGAGTTTTTGGACGGTAAGTCAAGTCAGTCAAGATATGTACTTCAGCGTTTTCTTTTGGAGCACTATTCAGTTTTCGTACAAGTCTCTGGCTATTACGCTTGCGTTCACGTCGCTCGCGGTGTATGCAGCAGGAACCAGATTAGCTGAGGACGTGAAGAATCGTGTTTCAATGATTTTAATTTGTGCTTTGCTGCTGTTGTTTTCCTTTTTTGTTCACATGCTCGAAATCATCATTTTTGTTCCAATTATTCTCGGAATTGTTTACTTGCGTAAGAAAGGAACCGGCCGTCTTCTAGATGTTGGATTGTTGCTTTTGATTGGTGCGTGCATCTTCGCGGTCGTTGACGTTTTGATGGGTGGTTTCTACTCGACCTTGTTCAGTACTAAGGCTCTGTTGTTCATTTCGTCGTTGGATTTCACGAAAATAGTGTTCTATTCATTGGCTATTGTAGGATTGTCTGCTGTCGTTCTTTTGGCAAGACACTTCTTTGCCAAGAAAAGCAGTCCGGGTGAAAGTTTTTTCGTGCGTGTCGGGAGAATGAAAACATTGATCGTTAGATTGTTGCTTGTTCTTTATGTGGCCGGTCTGTTTGTTTGGGCTTCGTTTCCCGTTTATGATCTGTCTGCAGGTTTTCCGTGGTATCGTTTTGTTACTCGCTACGGGATCGTCGGGGGTTTCGCGATACTTGGCGTTGGTGTTGTGTCGTTGAGGGAGAAACGGTTTCTTTTGGCAATGCTTTGGAGTGCAGTCGTAATTGGTGTGGGAAGTGTGTGGTGGGGGGAAAGGACAAATGGTTATCTTTTCCCTATGGTCGTTCTGTTTGCCACTTTCTCTATCTGTTCGATTTGGGAAAAGACGAAGGGCAAAGACATTGGGAGAACAATTGGAAGTGCTGGTTCAAAGTTAAGACGCTTCAGCGTTGGTTTGAAAAATCCGGCTGCTCTGTTCTTTGTAGCTCTGGTTGCGATCTCAACAACATCAACGGTCTACGGTGCCTATTACTACGCTTCTGTCGATCATGTTATGGATGACGACTTGGCGAAAACGTTTTCTTGGATAGCCAAGGAAACAGATCCCAACTGTACAATCATCGTGCCCAACACCTATGACATTAGAAAAGGGGTCAACACGATAAGTGACCGCCGAATCTTGAACACTGCAGTTCTACCTGCGTCGATTGACCCGTCTTCCTTCGAAAATCTTACACAAATCCTGAGTTCATACAATGCAGAATACATTGTCACGACAGACGTCATTTCTAGCCAAGGTAGTCTGTTGCTGAATAGTCTGGTGTCTTTTTCAAAACTTGTCTTCCAGAGCGGAGAATACAAAGTTTTCAAGATTCCCAGTCTTCGCCCGCTATCGGGAATGACTGTCGCCACATTTGACTGGGAATTTCTGGGTCTTCGGAATAAGGAGGAAATTGGCTGGTACGACGATTCCTTTCAAAACTGGACCTTCCAAAACTGTGAATTAGAAAGTGACGGAGAATTGTTAACTTATACTTGGCAGTTCGAGGCGGGTAACAAAGGCGAACCTTCAGCCAGAATCACCGATCTCCGAGTAGACACAAACAAGTATCCATATTTTTTCGTGAAATACCGCAATACTGAACAAACAGTCAATGCGGCAAAAGACAACGTTTGCCAAATAGTTACGCCTTACAACGAAATGGGACAGCCAGCAGGTTCTGTTGAAAACATCTATCTCCCGGTTGACTTAAAATCTGGGTCCAACACAGTTCGCCAGAGACTGCCTGAAAACCAGAACATCACCTCAATAGTTGTCTGGATGCGTAATTCGAAAAACCTAACGGGAAACGTGCAACTTGAAATAGACTACATGGGTTTTGCCAAGAACGAGTCTCTCATTTTATCACAGACTCAAGGAAGATTTTTGAGTATGTTTCTGCCAGCTTTGTGGCAGATAGACTACTCCATAGTTGATAGCATTGAAGAGATAAACAACGTGACAGTTGTAATTTCCCAGTTTGACCAGGGCGTTTTCCAGGACGTTTTAGACTCTTCAAATGCTAATGCATTCATTTTCGTAAATTCGAGTGCCAACGTACCTTCTTGGGGTGTTGATTGGAAGGTGATTTCGTCGGGAATTGTTAGTGGTTTGTTTTCAGATAAGAAGGTCGTGGTAGTGGCGTCCAGCGCTATTCAGAGTGACTTATCAACGGTTTCTGAACTTGTGTATTCTGTGGTGTTTGACGCCTAAGTGGATGTGATCTGCCCAACTCTTTCCTGAGAAGAATTCTTCTTATTCATTGATCGTCAAGTAGATTCTTTTGGGCTCACTGAGGCAGTTGTTCTCAGTGGTTGATTTGCGTATCTTATGTCGATTTTCGTAATACGCGTTTAAACTTCTGTTCCTTTTATTGAAATAGAGTATAAGTCGCTCGTGAAAGGAGTGCGAAAGGTGGATCTGAGCGTTAAGCATCCAGCTATTGCTTTGACTTTTGTCCTGTGCCTGAGTGCTCTTTCTGGCGTCTCACGCGCGGCATCTGAACCGGTTTCAATTGTTTGGATCACCGACACGCAGTATCTTGTAGAAAGATTTCCCAACAACTTCGATGCCATGTGCAATTGGGTTGTTGAGAATTCAGAAGGATACAACATAAAAATGGTTGTTCATACGGGGGACATAGTAGAACATGCTTCCAATTTTACTGAGTGGGACCGAGCAAACCACTCTTTGGGAATTCTGTTGGATAACGGGATTCCATATTGTTGGGATGCTGGAAACCATGACCAGCTCGGAGGAACGTGGTATGGTAAGAATTACATCGCATTGAACAGTACATTGTTGCGTGAAAAACCATACTGGTGTTCCGATAGCCTCGAAGGTAAGAACACCGCTGTCTTTTTTGAAATTGATGATTGGACTTTCTTGGTGATAAACATGGAGTTCAATGCCAATGAAACTGTTTTGCAGTGGGGCAGAAATCTTCTGAGGTTGTACCCTGATTCGCACGCCTTAATTGCGATGCATTCGTTCATGAATGAGACCTGTGCGTATGACGATTGGGCGATAAACGTTAGAGATACAGTTGTCGCCAGCAATCCAAATGTGTTTCTAACGTTGAACGGTCATTTCATGGAGAAGAGCAGGACTTCAAAAACTTTCGTAGATGGCCGTCACGAACTGTTTTTTAATTATCAGCATACAAAGGGCGGGCTCGGCGATTCTGCAATGCGTATTTTGACTTTTAACAGAGATAGTGGCATAATCAGAGTAAGCACCTATAATCCTGTTACGGGTGAATCTTTAGCCGACCCGGACAACCAGTTTGTTCTGGACATTCCTTTTGACGACTTGACACCTGACCTTTCGATCTATGATGTGCCGAGTTTAAGCCTGCCTGATTCCGCTGAATCTGGGAGTTCACCAGTTGAAATTCTGCCCGAGATTCCATCGACTACTGTAACCCCTCTCAATCAGTCCGATAACAAACTGTCAGAAGGCCAGGTGGAAGACGTCGGGGCACCTGAAAGCAGACCCGACCCATCATCATCTCCAATTGCCGAGCACGCAGTTTCATGCGCTATTCTGGCCATCCTGACTTTCGTGGCGGTCAAGAGAGGAAAGAGAGAATTCAGAACCGTTAGATATCTTTGATTATGGTGGAAGAAGACATGGCATTATTCGTCTGATAGTTGCGCAAAGCTTTTCTTTTCACCCGAGATTATTTTTGTTTTGGGAGAGGGCGATGAGAAGGAAAGGGGTCATTCTAGGTTTGGGAATCGCTGCAATTATTGTGGTCAGTTCTGTTTGGGGAGCAGTTTTTGCTGCTGGTTGGTTCAGTTCCTACCAGGATCAGCTGCAAAACGTTGGACAGAAAGAAATTGGCAAGTTAAACGGCTTTTCGCCTTCAGAAACTCCTCGCCAAATCGTATCTCTCGTCATTTCAAGCGACGGAGCAGACTGGCATGCTAGTAATGCTTATCAGACGATTTATGGGGGGGCGGGTGACGTTGGAGGTGTTGACGGTGCAGATGCAGCCGCGGTTATTCAAGCTGCGTATGACGCTTTGGGAGCAGGGCAGGCGATCCTGATTAGAAACCCAGGTTCGGATGTTAGGTTGCAGTCGGCGTTGATGTTTGACACTGACTACACAGCTGTTTACGATGAAGGATTGACGACTTTAGCCAAAACGGGTGGCGGTAACATTGTCACTGTGACGGGTAACAATTGTGAGTTAGCGAATTTGGACATAGACAACTATGGAAGCACGGCCTCTTCAGCAATAAAGATTCAGGGAGTAAACACTGTTTTGAGAAATGTCGTGGCGCAGGGAGTTCCAGGTTCTTGCGGTATATGGCTTAATACGAATAGTTGGAATTGTCAATTCTGGAACGTGCGAACAGTCAACTGTCTTCAAGGCATCCGTTTGGACGATGCAGATGCAAATAACCTTCAGGTTTTCGGCGGGGTGCTGTACAGCAACGTTGCAAGCGCTGTATTGATTGATTACTGAGGTGGTGACAACCTTCATGTTTATGGGACAGACTTTGAAGGGACAGCGACGACGACAGGTATATCCGTTAAAGCGGATAACAGCATCATGCGTTTGATTGGTCCCCGTTTTGAAACGTTGAATGTGGGCGTCAATTGGCATTCTGGAAAAGGCGCAGACGACGTTATCCTTGCTCCTTCATTTAGCGGGGTAACCACGAAATATTCAGGCACAATTCCCACGACGGCTAAAATACACGAACCGTAAGGTTATGTAACTTTAAGCCTGGGAAACTGCGTTAAGATTAAACAGTGGAACAACCTCTCTTCTGTAGGGGAAGGCATTGACGAAAGCTGTCTATTCTATCTCTTTAAGAATCTTGTTGAATTGTGGTTTTAGTTTAGGCAAAACATCCTTTGCTGTAGACCACAACAGTTCGGCATCCATTGTGAAATATTCATGTGTTAGATCTGTTCTCATGTCTGATAATCTATCGTACGGAACATGGTAGCTATAAAGTAGGCTTTTGATTCGTTTATGTTTGGCAAGAGCCCGTACAGCTTCACCTATA
>DATEYW010000049.1:0-3807 GCA_035256045.1 Bathyarchaeia archaeon
GATTTCGAGGATCGTCTTCTGGAATGCGCCGTTCGATTTTTCCAACTAGATCTGCGCCTATGTCTGCCGCTTTTGTGAATATTCCGCCGCCCACTTGTGCGAACAAAGCTGCTAGGCTGGCACCAAATCCGTATCCAATTAATAGGTTAGGGTCCCTATGACCGAACAGAAGATAGAGGGCGCTTATTCCGATGAGGCTCAATCCAATAACTGAAAGCCCCATCACGGCTCCTCCTCTGAAAGCAAGTGTGAATGCTTTTTCCGGCGACTTCCAAGCAGCGTTTGCGGTCCTGACGTTTGCTCTGACGGCCACGTTCATTCCGATGTACGCAGCTAATAGTGAAAGCAGTGCCCCTGAGATGAAAGAGAAAACAGTCTCCAACCCAAAGATTGCAGCGATTGGAAATGACAGCAGCGTGACAAGGAACAAAATCGTCTTATACTGTCTTTTTAGAAAAGTTTTTGCGCCAATTCTTATGTATCTGGCGGTTTCTCGCATTTGAGGAGTCCCGAGATCTTGTCGGTAGATGTACCAAGTCAAGTACGTCACAATGAACATTGCGAATGCTCCTGTAGCTAATGCAATCCATGCAAACTCCATTCCCTGCTCCCCCTACACCATCGATTTTCTCTTCTAGATGTTGATGTGATTCCTAGTCAAAGGACAATGTCGACCATATAAACCCTTTCAATGCGTGCATCACAATCTGTTGCTAATCAGCATCTGCCCGATGAGCTGAGAAAAGCAGGTTCCACATCATCTGGCTAGTAGCGTGTTGCTTGGTCGTATGGTGGTTTTACGTAGGTTATCATTTCGATGGGGCATTCGCCTGACAGTCGCAGTGTTTTCTTCCATTCTTCGCCTACGGCGATTAGTGAGAAGACTCCTGATAGTTCGGCTTTGGCTTTTCGTACTAGGCTGACGAGTGCTGCTTGGGTTTCGCCTGATTTGATCATGTCGTCGACGATGAGTACGCTGTCGCGTTTTTTGATGACTTCTTTCGGAATGTACAGCGTGTTGGTTACGCCTGAACCTTTGAGCAGGACGTATGTTTCTTCGAGGAAGCCTTTGACGCCAATTTCTTTCGTTCTTTTGGCTATGACGAGGTTTACTCCGAGGGCGTTTGCGACCATGGTTGCGAGTGGTATGCCGTCAACGGCCGGCGTCAACACTTTGGTCACTCTTTTTCCTGCAAAATCGGCTAAGGCGTGGTTGGCTGCTTGCTGCAGAATGTTGAAGTCGCCGATTATTTCGGTATTGTCGAAGTATCCGTCTTCATCAAACTTTATCCTGTTGCGAAGCTCTGTTTCGAGTCCGACGAGTTTGTTCAGTACTTTCCACAGCTGTCGGGCTCTGGACGTGTTAGGCAAAACGTGTCCTTTCGCGTATCTGCTCAGAACGGTTACGGGTAAGCCTGTTTTTGAGGCTAGTTCGCGGTATGTAATATTTCGCTTATACTTTGCTGTTCTGAGCAGTTCGATCGTCATGAGACGAAGTTTGAGATCTTCTGCGTGAGTGCTCATAATCATTCACCTTATACAGAGACAAGTCAAATACGTGAGTGTCTACACTGTATTATTTCACTGACAATTTATAATTTCCGCTCAAAAAAAGACAAGCTACGAACAGAACGACAAATGCCAAAATTATGGGTGTGCATGTGAGCATGGTACTATCTGCAGGATTGTAGGCGTGTTATGTTCTGAACAAATAGTACTGTAGGGTGCAGAAGTTCGCTACGATCGGCGTGTTAACCATGGTTTGTTCCTTACATATAATGAACCTGAAATTATGTTAATCGTGAAAATTCGGAGAACCTAGTCGAAGCGTGCAATTCGGGACATAGAGCCGCGACTTGTCGGTTGGAGTGTTGTCCAAAATATGCGATATTTGGATAATTGGCCAGCCAAGATGGGCGTAGTCGCTTGCTTTTCAAGAATTTAATGTTGTATGCCTATTAATGGGTAACTGCGTTAAATTTCTGTGTAGCTGTTGGCTTAACAAGCTTTAAATATTTTTAATGCAGTATGCCATAAAATGGGTAACTACGTTAAGAAAGTGAAAAGTCTATTGTGAACAAAACTGAAGCCCTCTACAAAGCTCTTCTCCCCATGAAAATAGCAAGCTTTGATGAAATTGTACAAGCATCATCAAGCGTGATCGAAGGCCCTGCAAACCGCAAATACATCTATCGAAAATATGTCAAAAGATTGATCGAAGCCCACAAGCTCTTGGCAATCCGGAAGGGGTTGTATGCTGTTCTATCTCCACTTGAAAAAGCAGAAAAATACGAACCAGATAAACTTCTAATCGCCTCCAAAATCAGAAAGGAATACTACTTGGGCTTCCACACCGCCTTGGAATACTACGGGTGCGCCTACTCTGCTTTCAACGAGGCTTACGTATGCGTCAACTCAAAAGACAGGTTCGATCCTTTCAGGTACAAACGGTTCATTTTCAAACCAGTATTCATCAAAGACACGACATCACAGGTACTTGAGAAACCCTACGGAAGCAGCCATCTGAGAGTGAGTAGCAAAGAAAGGACGTTCATTGAATGCATCGACAGAGTTCAATATGCCGGAGGATGGGAAGAATGCATAAAAAGTCTAGAAAATCTCCACGGGCTCGACGTTGAAAAACTGAATAACCTAACCCTTCAGCAAGAGAAGAGGAGTCTTCCCAGGCGAATCGGCTTCATCATGGACCTTCTGAGAGAAAGATCACCGTTCTATGAACATATTACCGACACTACGCTGAGCAAACTCGAGATTGAAATCAGAGGTCCACCACAATACTTGGTCCGTGGAAAAAAAGGTAGCCTCAACAGAAGATGGAACTTGTACATTCCAGAAGCTTTCGACGAACAACTGAGAGGCATCTGAGTGAAAAAGGAATATGATTTTGATGCGTTGACGCTGCAATACGGGTTCAGCCCCAAAGAAATAGAGAAGGTATGCCGAATCTCGGATCTGTTAGAGGACATCTCGGCTGTGAAATACCTTTCAGACCGCCTATCACTTTACGGCGGAACAGCTCTCACATTCATCCACTCACCAGAAATACTGCGATTGTCCATAGACCTCGACTTCAACTACCGACACACGGACAATGCAGACTGGGGAGGGATACGAAAGGAAATCGACGAACGGCTGAAAGATCTAATCTACCGACAAGAATACGATCAGACGGACATCGCCATAAACGCAACCTATCCACTCACACGATTCACTGTCAGGTACGTCAATGGTCATGGCTCTGAAGACAACTTCAAGATAGAAATAGGATACCTCCGCAGAACCCCACTCCTAAAAACCGACACCTTAGCAGATTTCAAACACATAGGAACACAGGAAACATTCAAGACGAGAACTCCAATGAAAGAAGAATTGTTCGCAAACAAATGTTGCACGCTACTATACAGAAAAACGCCTCGAGACCTTTTCGACACCTATCAAATAACCAAAATGAAATTCGACCACAACATCTTCCGCAAATGCACAATCGTTGAAAGTCTAACCCATGAGAAACCAAGAATGCACGAAATCAACCCCGAACTAGTCGCGCAGATTTCAGGAGATTCCAGCCTGAGAAACCTACTGCAGACAGAGAAGCTCTCACAATATGATTTTGCCAAAATAACAAGAGAAGTTCAGGAGTTCACTGAAACACATCTGGCCAGCATCAAGAGCAATGAAATCAAAGCAATAGACAAGTTCTACGATGAAAAAATCTTTAACCCCGACATAATTGACAACTCAGGACTATTCCACGAACGAATAGCGGAATATCCTGCAGTTCTGTGG
>DATEYW010000050.1:0-4910 GCA_035256045.1 Bathyarchaeia archaeon
CATATTTATACTTTATTGCGCAGAAATGTACATGAAGGAAAAAGGAAATGTGGAACAGCGTGAAGGCTTACTTTGAGGGACATCCAGAAAGACTCAAAGTGGTGCTCACCCTCATAGAGAACGGACTCAGCGTCAGGAACCGCAGGATATATCTCAACGACATTGAGATTCCACCCGTCCGCATCGGACGCGTCGCCGGCGTTGACAGACGAACCGTCAAGGAAACAATAACAGCGATCAACTCAAATCATGAACTCAGGCTAATATTCGAAGGCATGCGATCTGCCGGTTACTCACTCAAAGAGGTTGCCAGACATCTCAACTTCGGTGTGGCCGAAATAACCCCTGTCGATGCCAAAACCCCAGGTATTTTGGCAGGTGCGGCAACGATCTTGGCGAAAAACGGGCTCAGCATAAGACAGGCAATCGTGGATGATCCTGAACTTTCTCCAGAACCCAAGCTCACATTGATCGTTGAGAGAAAAATCCCTGGAGAGATCATTCCAGAATTGCTCAACGTCAAAGGCGTGGCAAAGCTTTCTGTGTACTAGCACGCGCTAAGGCTGTCACTCACGCAGAGTGCCAAATAATCCGGTACGGTGACTTAGGAAGAGTTGATGATGCAGAGAACCCCCGCAAACTCGATAAGATGCTGATCAAGCTCGGAGCTGTAACTGTCGATTATGCTGAGAAGCTCGATTGTTGCGGAGCAGCACTGATGCGAAGTCACCCAGATTCCGCGCTTTCCCTTGCAGGCAGCAAGCTTAGAGCCGTGCAAAGCCTCAGCGTAAACGGAATGGTTGTGTCATATCCCGATTGTCAACTGATGTTTGACGCTAACTAGAAGCAAGCTGGAACAAACCGTTGGCGCAAAGCTCAACGTTCCAGTGATCTATTTTACCCAACTACTTCGACTTGCCATGGGTGTCGAGGAAAAAAAACTCGGGTTGCAGCTAAATCAAAGTCCGGTTGAAGAAATCCTAGCAAAGATTTCGAATTGGCCGTCCGAACAATTTTTATACTCTGTCACGAAACTTCAACAAAAGGTGTATGTGATGGTAGAATTCGCTTTCACTGAAGAACAGGAACTCGTCCGAAAAGGAGTACGAGAATGGTGCGAAAAGAATCTTCCGATAGAGAAAATACGGGAAATGGACACTAACGGTGCAATTCCACAATCCTTACTGCAAAGTATGGGCGATATGGGACTGAACATTATGACAGCCCCCCAAGAACATGGCGGAGCAGACGCCGACTGGGTAACAGCAAGCATAGTAGCAGAAGAACTCGGATATGCTGACGTCAGCATTGCTTTGCCCGTTCTATGGCTTGTAGAATCCTCTTGGGGATACGTTGTCGACAAGTATGCAAGCGAGAAAGTGAGAAATGATGTCATTCGACCAGCCATTAAAGGCGACGCTTTCATAGGCATCGGCTCCACAGAAGCTGGCGGCGGTTCCGACGTTGCAGCTTTCAAAACAACGGCAAAGAAAGTGGGAGACGACTGGATTCTGAACGGCGAGAAGACGTATATCAGCGGCACCGAAGAGGCAAAGAGACTCGGAGGAGGCTACTTTGTTATCGCACGAACATCACCTGCTCAGCCTGAAGCGGCGCATCGTGGAATGACAGGCTTCTATGTCCCGATCAACGCGCCCGGTGTAGAGGTTAACAAGCGATACGAGGATATGGGAAGGATGGCAATCTCAACAGGCGGGTTCTTCATGGAAAACGTCAAGATACCAGACAGTTACCGGCTAGGCGACGTTGACAAGGGCTTCTACCTAACCATGGAAGGTTTCGACACTGCACGCATACTCATCTCTTCGGTCTGTGTCGGCGCTTCCCGACGAGCGCTTGACTTTGGCATGGAATACATCAAAGAACGGAAAGCTTTCGGCAGACCGATAGGTAAATTCCAAGGTATTCAGTTTGAAATGGCTGATGACTGGGCACACTTGGAAGCATTAAGGTCGCTAAGCTACCGAACTGCGTGGATGATGGACCGACGGTATAAAGAAAACAAGTTTTCACCGCTTGAAGTGACCAAAATGATTGCGGCCTGCAAGCTCCTGGCACCACACTTGGCCTTTGACATATACAAGCACGCAATGATTTGGCTCGGAGCCTACGGATACACCAAGGAATGCCCACTTGAAATGGGATTGCGAGGAATAATGTCCTACTGCATTGGAGCAGAAGGAGCCACAAACATTCAAAGGACGGTTATAGCCAGAGAACTGTTGGGCAAAGAATTCATAGCATACAAGTAAAACGATTCTGCTTCACGCACGCCTTGCAGCCGCAAACCACCAATTTCCTTTCTTGCCGGTTCATAAACCCAATTCTGTGTCTAAGAAGCATGAAGATAAAAAGGTGAGTAAACAAATCTACTCGCGCTTTCTGAGCAAGCTCAGGTTTTGATGTGTGCATGGAAACAAACGTGTGGAGAAAAAGGTCCTTGGCATTCTTGGGTGCAGCTCACGCCTTGAACCACTCGATGTTTGTGATCACGCCTCCTCTGCTCTCTTTAATCATGACAAGCCTGAGCACCAACATTTTTGAAATAGCCCTCGTTTCAACGATAGCTTCGTTCATTTTCGGTACGGGGGCCTTGTTGGGCGGCCCATTGGGCGACAGAATTGGAGAGATCAGAATGATCGCGATTTGCCTGGCTCTCTCAGGAATCTCGACTTTCCTCATGCTTGCCGCAGAGTCTATTGGCGGAATCTACGTGTATGCCATAACCCTCTCGTTGATGGCGTTTTGGGCAAGCCTGTATCATCCCATAGCCAATTCACTCATACTGAAGGTTTTCAAGATCAACGCGCCGGAGGCTGTGGGTATGCACGGAGTCGGCGGAACTGTCGGGATCGTTCTTGCTCCCGCTGTGGCCTGGTTCGTGGGCATCACTTACGGCTGGCCGTGGGCTTTCGTCATTTTCGGAACGCTCACCGCATCGCTCGCAGTTGTATTCGTTAGAAGACCCGGATACCACAGAGAGTCAAATATCAAAAGGACGAAGCTTCTGGACGCTTTGAAGATACGTGCACTGAGGGCTGTGCTGGTCCTGAACATTATGATAGGACTCTTCATGAAGGGAGTCGAACTGTTCTTCCCAACATATCTCAGAGATAATAGGGGAATCGACCCTGCGTGGAGCTCCATCGCATACACTCTTCTATTGGCCGTAGGCGTTGCTGGACAGTGGACCGGCGGAAAAGCCGGGTCAATTCTAGGCTGCAGGAAAACTGTGATGTTAACGATGGCAGGCGTATGCCTCAGTCTGGTGTCTCTTGTGTTTCTGCCATTCTACTTCGCAGGAACAGCATTGTTTGTCGTGCTCTACGGCTTCTTTTTTTACGCTCATCAACCTGCCTTGAATGCACTTGTTGGTTTTGCCACTCCTTCCGAACAGCAGGGCGCGGTCTTCGGAATCTACTTTTTCACTTCGTTCGGAATCGGATCTTTGTCACAGCTTTTTGCAGGTTACATAGCCGGTCTCTATGGTTTAGACGCATCTTTCTATCTGTTGACAGTTTTTGCGGCTTTGGCCTTGCTTCTATCTTTCAGACTTCCTGACGAAAAAGAGTGTGCTACTGAAGCTGCTTCTTCAGGGCGTCCGTGAGGGCGGGTACTATATCATAGAGGTTGCCCACTACGCCGTAATCTGCTATTTCGAAGATCGGTGCTTCGGCGTCCTTGTTTATTGCCACTATTATCTTGGAGTCTCTTATCCCCGCAACGTGCTGGATGACTCCCGAAACGCCGCAGGCTATGTAGAGTTTGGGTTTGACTTTGTGTCCTGAAAGCCCAATCCAGTCGGTGAACCATTTTCGGTCTTCGACTAACGGTCTTGAGAATCCTACTTGTCCGCCGATGGTTTTCGCCAGGTCCTCGAGCATGGCGATGTCGTCTTTTCTTTCCAGACCTCTCCCGCCTGTCACTATATAGTCAGCTTCTTCGATTCGCACGTTTGAAGTCACGAGTGGCTTTATTTCTATGATTTCCGTTTTCGGATTTTCAAGCTGCAGATCCAATTTCACAGTCTTTCCCAAGCGGTCTTTCTTTTCAGGTTTCTCAAAAACGCGTGCGGGAACGGTTGCGATCTGTGGTCCAGACTTGAACGTTATCTTTGCGAAGGCGTTTCCGCCGTAGGTTATCCTTTCTCCGATGAGTCTTCCCTGTTCGTCGATGCTCATTCGAGTACAGTCAGGTATGCACCCTGCTTCAAGGCGAGTTGCCAATCTCGCTGCAAGGGGTTTGCCGTTCCTAGTTGAGCCGATCAATATGATTTGGGGATGATAAGTGACAGCCAGGTTGTTCAGAATGCCAAGATAGGCTTCGGCCTGAAAACGTTCAAGACCTTGATTATCGATGACGAATACTGTGTCTGCTCCATATTTCACAAGTTCTACAGCTTTGTCCTGAACATTACTTCCAATGAGAACCGCCGACAGATCAGTTTTTGTTTTGTCTGCGAGTTCTCTTCCTTTTCCAAGCAGTTCCAACGCAATATCATAGACTTCAGAGAAAACCCATACGCCCTTACTTTCGCTCATGCGGGTCACTTCCTCCCTATTACACCCTCTTGGACAAGTGCCTTAGCCAGCTTCTCTGCTATTTCTTGAACTGATTCGCCTGTGATTTTGATTTTCTTTCTCTCCATTTTTGGAGCAAGTACCTCGATGACTTCTGTTCTTGAACCGATTCTCTCCGGCGCAACGCCTAGATCTTTCAAAGACCATGAAACAATTTCTTTTTTCGATGCTTTCATTATCATCATCAGCGAAGGTATTCGAGGCTGATTTATCTCACGTGTAACTGAAATCAAAGCAGGCATCTTTGCTTTCACCGTTTCACTTGCCTCTTCAAGCGATCTTTCAGCGACCACGACGTTATCCTCAACA
>DATEYW010000051.1:0-6100 GCA_035256045.1 Bathyarchaeia archaeon
TGACCAGTTGAAAGAGCTTAACAAACAGGCTGAACTCGGCGGAGGACAGAAACGTATCGATGAACAACACGCAAAGGGCAAACTGACAGCTCGGGAACGCATTGACCTTCTGCTCGATCAAGGGAGCTTCAACGAGTTGGATCGCTTCGTCGTTCATCAATGCGTCGACTTCGGGATGGCTGAGAAGAAGACCTTAGGCGACGGCGTCGTCACAGGGTACGGCACGATCGACGGAAGATTAGTATATGTTTTTTCTCAGGACTTCACGGTGTTCGGAGGATCACTTGGCGAAATGTTCGCCAAAAAAGTGTGCAAAATCATGGACCTCGCGGTGAAAGCAGGAGCGCCGGTAATAGGCTTAAACGACAGCGGTGGAGCAAGAATCCAAGAAGGCGTGGCAAGCCTCGCAGGTTATGGGGATATTTTCTTCCGAAACGTCACGAGTTCAGGCGTGGTTCCTCAAATATCGGCGGTTCTAGGACCATGTGCAGGCGGCGCTGTATACTCACCCGCGTTAACTGATTTCATCATAATGGTGGACAAGACAAGCCATATGTTCATCACTGGCCCTGACGTTGTCAAAGCCGTTCTGGGGCAAAAAGTAGACTTCGAGGAACTGGGCGGCGCAATGGTGCACAGCACGACCAGCGGCGTCATTCATTTTATCGCGAAGAACGAAGAGCACTGTGTTCAAATAATAAAGAAGCTATTGAGTTTCCTGCCTAGCAACTACTTGGAAGACCCTCCTGCTGCGGAGACGAGTGACGACCCTAATCGAACTGACGAAACTCTGGCAAACGTGTTGCCAGACGATCCTGACAAACCCTACGACGTGAAGGAAATCATCCGCCGCATCGTTGACAGCGATGATTTCTTCGAAATCCAACCACTATGGGCGGAGAACATAGTAATAGGGTTCGGCCGCTTGAACGGCAAAACAGTCGGAATAGTCGCCAATCAACCTGCCCACTACTCTGGTGCCTTGGACATTAACAGTTCTATGAAAGCGGCGAGGTTCGTGCGTTTCTGCGATGCCTTCAACATTCCGATAGTCACCTTCGTAGATGTCCCGGGATTCCTTCCAGGCGTCGAACAGGAGCATGGTGGAATAATCAAACACGGCTCAAAACTTCTGTATGCATACTGCGAAGCCACCGTTCCCAAAGTCACTGTTATCTTGAGGAAAGACTATGGTGGCGCCTACGACGTCATGGGGTCCAAACACAGCGGAGCAGACATAAACTATGCATGGCCGACAGCTGAAATTGCCGTGATGGGACCGCAAGGAGCCATAAACATTATTTTCCGAAAAGAGATTGCCGAAGCAAAAGACCAGAAACAGAAACACGGTCAACTGGTGAGCGAATACCGGCAGAAATTCGCGAGCCCTTACATCGCTGCACAGAAAGGCTACATCGATGAAGTGATCGAGCCAGCCGAGACCCGCCCCAAACTCATAAGTGCTCTAGAAAGTCTGGCAACGAAACGTGAACTTCGACCTTCGCGAAAGCATTCAAACGTCCCACTATGATCGAGCTCTCCGGTTCATAGATAGACGGCAAAAGAAACGACCAATTTAGCAAAGAGAGCAATTTCCCCAAATTGAATCATTCTGACTTTGCTTTCGGGATCTTTGAGTAGACAAGTCATTCTTCAGAGTGCCTATCTTTCATGACAGCATGCTCAGACATGTACTTGAAGCTCCGCTCGACACGACAATAGATTAATACACCCTCGTCTCAACTTTCAAGTTCCTAGCGAAGATATAATCTTGGTCAAGTTGGTTTGGCTTTGAAATCCGTCAAGATAACAGACACTACTTTCAGAGACGCGCATCAAAGCCTTATCGCCACAAGAATGAAAACTGACACGATGCTTCCGATAGCAGAGAAGATAGATGAAGTCGGCTTCTTCTCTCTGGAAGCTTGGGGAGGCGCCACATTCGACGTCGCGATACGCTATCTCGCGGAAGACCCGTGGGATAGAATACGACAACTGAAAAAGCGAGTGAAGAAGACACCGCTTCAAATGCTTTTGCGAGGCCAAAACGTCGTCGGTTACCGCAACTACTCTGACGACGTCGTGATAAAATTCATAGAAAAAGCAGCCGAGATTGGGATTGACATTTTCCGTGTCTTCGACGCTTTGAACGACATAAGAAACATGGAAGTCGCAATAAAAACCGTCAAGAAAACCGGCAAACATGCGCAGGGCACGATCAGTTACACTATCAGCCCCTTTCACACGGTAGGATATTTCGTCGAGTTCGCGAAGAAACTTGCTGAACTTGACTGCGACTCAATATGCGTAAAAGACATGGCTGGAATGCTGGCACCAGAACCCGCCTACAAACTCATCTCAACGCTCAAAAAAGAAATCAATCTGCCAGTCCATCTACACAGCCACAGCACGAGTGGAATGGTTATGATGACATACCTTCGCGCCTGCGAAGCCGGCGTGGACATTCTGGACGCCGCGTTCTCACCTTTTGCATGGGGCACGTCCCAACCTCCGGTCGAATCGATCGTGGCTGCTCTGAAGGAAACGCCCTACGACACATGTCTGGACAGCGAATTGCTCAACGAGATTGCGCAGTACTTTCGTGAGTTGCGCGAGAAGTATTATGACCCTTTGAAGATGATAGACCCGAAGTCTGAACGAGTTGACCCCTCAATCATCGTGCATCAGATTCCGGGGGGCATGTTTTCAAACCTTCTGGAACAGTTGAGAGAGCAGAAAGCGTTGAATAGGCTTGACGAAGTGCTGAAAGAAGTCCCAAAAGTCAGGAAAGAATTGGGTTACCCGCCTCTCGTAACGCCGACTAGCCAACTTGTAGGAATTCAGGCAGTTCTGAACGTTATTTCGGGGAAAAGGTACGCAATAATCCCAAAGGAGATAAAAGACTACGTCAAGGGGTTGTACGGAAAACCTCCAGCGCCCATTGAGGACAAGATCAGGAAAATAATCATCGGAAATGAAGAAGCGATCACTTGTCGCCCCGCTGATCTACTCGAGCCGGCGCTCAACAAGATTCCGGATGACGTAAAGCCTTACCTCGAATCCGACGAAGATAAGATCACCTATGCGCTTTTTCCACAGACAGCTCTCGAGTTTTTCAAAAAGAGAAAGAGCAAACGCCAAGAAGTCAACGTTGACATTCAACCCGAGAGACTTAGCGAACTTCAAGAAGTTGCGGCGGTTTCAGTCGCCGTCGTGAACTATCTGCAAAACTTATCACGCGTCAAAGCTCTCATCCTGTCGAGATCAAGAAACGGATTGTCCTATTGGGTCCTCTCTGCCCGCCAAAGCCAAGTCGGAGGCAGCGCGTGAAGATGCCCGAATACGAAGTCTCAGTCGACGGAAAAAACAGAACAGTTGAACTGACCAGAACAGGAGAGAAATCCTTCACGATCAGAATTGACGGCAAGCTACGAACTCTTGATATCGATTCAAAATCGTTCGACAAACCCTTCAAAGCAAAAGTGGACGACAAGTCCTATCAGATTGTATTGTCACGAATAGAACCGGAAAAGGAACTGACTGTGAAGGTTGACGAAGCGACTTTCAAAGCAGAGATAAGAACGCCTGCAAGAAAGACTTCTTTCACACATTTTGAACCAACGATTGCGGTTCGTTCGAAAAAACCAATTAGAAATAGCCAAACGTCGGAAGGAGCAATTGTGGCTCCGATGACGGGTAAGATAGTTACAGTCAAAGTGAAGAAGGGAGAGCAGGTTAAAGCGGGTCAAGTGGTGTGCGTGGTCGAGGCAATGAAGATGGAGAATGAAATTGCCACTTCAAAAGGCGGCGTGGTCAAGGAAGTGTACGTTTCGGAAGGCTCGTCCGTGAGCGAAGGCGAGCCTCTCTTGATAATTGCCTAAAATAGTGTCAAAGGTTTGTATTCTCCAAACACTGTCCGAAGAGTGTCGCACACCTCGCCTAGGGTCACGTATTCTTTTACAGCTTGAAGTATGAAGGGCATCAGCCTCTCATTTTCTTTTGCTGCTGCATCGTGAAGTCTGTCGACGGCTTCCTTCGCTTTGGCTTGGTTTCTCGAGCTTTTGATGTTTCTGATCTGATCAGTCAGAGTCTTCTCGACCTGAGGGTCAACTTTCAATGTTTTTATCGTGACTTTTTCCCCGCTGACATAATCGTTGATGCCGACGATGACCCGCTTCTTGGCTTCAACTTCCCTTTGGAAACGGTAGGAACTTTCTATTATCTCACGTTGCATGAATCCTTTTTCAATCGCAGCGACGGCACCGCCCATTTTGTCGATTTGTTCAATATACTTGAGAGCCCTCTCTTCGATTTCGTCGGTCAAGTATTCGACGTAGTACGATCCGGCGAGTGGGTCCACGCTGTCGATTACATCCGTTTCATGAGCTATGATTTGCTGGGTTCTCAGAGCAACCGTCACTGCTTGTTCTGTGGGCAGTGCGTAGGCCTCATCGAAAGAATTGGTGTGCAGAGATTGTGTTCCGCCGAGAACGGCCATCAACGCCTGTAGAGTGACTCGCACAATATTGTTGTGCGGTTGTTGAGCTGTAAGCGAGACGCCGGATGTTTGAGTGTGAAATCGAAGCATCTGCGAGTTTGGATTCTTGGTCTTGAACCTTTCACACATGATCTTTGCCCAGAGTCTTCGCGCTGCCCTGAATTTGGCTACTTCTTCAAAGAAGTTGTTGTGAGCCGCGAAAAAGAAGGACAACCTGCCTGCGAATTTGTCGACATTCAGGCCATTGTCTATTGCTGCCTGCACGTAGGCAATTGCATTTGCAAGTGTGAAGGCCACTTCTTGCACGGCGGTTGAACCCGCCTCGCGTATGTGGTAACCGCTAATGCTTATCGTGTTCCATTGCGGCATGTTTCTGCTGCAGTAGGTGAAGATGTCTGTGACCATTCGCATCGAGGGTTTCGGGGGAAAGATGTACATGCCGCGAGCCACATATTCTTTCAGAACATCGTTCTGAACCGTGCCACCTAGACGAGCTTGATCGACACCTTGCTTCTGTCCGACGGCGATGTACATGGCTAGAAGAATGTTTGCCGTGGCGTTGATGGTCATTGACGTAGTAACTTTGTCCAGCGGTATCCCGCCAAACAAAACTTCCACATCCTTGAGAGTGGTCGCACTCACTCCGACTTTTCCAACTTCCCCCAAAGCCAACGGATGATCACAGTCATACCCGACCTGCGTTGGAAAATCGAAAGCAACACTCAAACCTGTCTGACCCTGTTCAAGAAGGTACTTGAAACGGTTGTTCGTAAGTTCCGCACTTCCGAACCCGGCGTACTGCCGCATCGTCCATAACCGTCCTCGGTACATAGTCGGGTAGACGCCTCGAGTAAACGGGGATTCGCCCGGAAAACCAAGATGCTGAAGATAGTCAAAGTCTAAATCGTCCACAGGAGTGTACAGTCTGTTAACAGGAATGTCCGAGCTGGTGGCAAACTCGCCTTTTTCTGGGAGTTTGTCGAAGCTTCTTGCGACGGTCTCTTCCTCCCATTTCTGTTTCCGGCTGCGTACCATCTGCGCTTTTTCTTCGTCAAACATGCCTCAAGTCGCCTCGAGACAAGTCTGTTCAAGAAACATAAAAGAATTGTCAACTGTCTCGCAATAGAGCGTATCCGGATCCCTTGATATGCGGGTCGAAGAACTGAATTGTCTTTAGTTGAAGAAAAAATATAGGGAGTGATGTCTCGTCTTTACTGTTGTGTCTGCGGTGGCGAAACTGGTTGCTGCGTCGGCTGCTGAGACAACTGTGTAGGTATCGTGAAGAAGGAGACTGCTAGTAGCAATAACGAAACCCACAGCAATACGAAGCCTATCAGCACTATTGTCAGAATAGCGCCTATCAAGAACACTAAACCTGTCGTTGCGAAGCGCGCGCGTCCAACCAAAGCGATTATGCCTGAATAAACACCTGCAAACGGAAGAAAACCAATAGCCATTAGTATGGCGCCTAGGCCGCCTAGAGTTTTGTTTGATTCAATGGTCATTTCTCTTATTCCTCACAGCACGATTTCTGGCATTTTGGATAGAAACTTTCCTATCCGAAGTTCTTTCAGCCGTTCAGCCTTGAATTCTTGCCCAAAT
>DATEYW010000052.1:0-2836 GCA_035256045.1 Bathyarchaeia archaeon
CGATCTTCTTAGGGTCCTGATATTGTGTCAACCCAAGTCGGGCCGAGACCCTGCGAACATGAGTGTCGACAGCCACGCCTTCCACCACACCGTAAGCATTCTGCAACACTATGTTCGCTGTTTTTCTTGCGACTCCCGGTAGCTCCACCATTTCTTCCATCGTTTTGGGAACCTGCGAGCCGAACCTTTCGACCAGCATTTCCCCAGTTTTCTTTATGTTCTTGGCTTTGTTGTGATAGAAACCGGTTGATCTTATGAGCTCTTCAAGTTCATGCACATCAGCTGTGGCATAATCTTCTGGCTTTTTGTATTTCTTGAATAGCGATTTTGTGACGATGTTCACTCTTTCATCAGTCGTCTGAGCTGAAAGTATTGTGGCAATCAGGAGTTCAAGAGGGGCAGCATAGTGGAGAGCGACTTTTGCATCTGGGTATTCTCTCTCCAGAAGCCGAATTATCTCAAGGACTCTCTTTCCGTTTTCAGTGTCACTGAATTCCTTCATTCTCATTCCATTTTCAGTTGCTTCCTCCTGCTAAAAAGCTTTGACGAAAGGTTTTTGCGACTTGACGCATACACTGCATGGCAGTGGATAACTATGAAGATCAAACTCTTGGTAGATGGAAAAGAAATTCCGTTGAACGAATTTGTGAACAATATGCTGGGTGGAACAGTGGTTGGAGCTGTCACTTCGCTGCGAGGTATCAAAAACGATTGGAGAGAGATCGAGATAAGAGTGACAAAATAGGCAGATTGGTTTTCAGCTTGTATTTTTAGCCTTTTGCACTGATATCTATAAGTGCAAACATCTCTCTTTTTGCTTTACATATAGGGCAAACGTAAGGAGGGTCCTCACGGAAAACAACATATCCGCACTGTCTGCAATACCATAGTTTCTTATTCACTTCAACAGATGCGGCATGTTCTTCAGGCTCGGTCGCTTTGATTGCTTGAATCGGCGATGCTTCTTCTGCCTGTTTGAAGACGCCACCCTGTGCGAAAGCATAGGCTCTTGCCTGCTTTTCAGGTGGTCGCCGCTCTGGAATAGGAGTTATCGGTTTTTTGCCTTCGTAGAGGTCTCTTCTAACGTAGAGGGCGCAATAGCAGGCTCCGTATTCTGCAACGTCAGGGTCGCGGTAGTCGCAGGGACATATGATGTCCCTGTCAAGTTCTAGATTGCCTGAAGCTACTCTGCAGGGGCATGAAGGGTAACCGTATCTCTCGTCGTTTCTTTTGAGTCCTTCTAACAAGACTTGAAGAAAGTCTGCGTCGGGATGAAGGTGGTACCCGTACGTTTTTGCGTCAGCTTCAGCTCTCTGCCTGACCTTCTCAAGGGCAATCAAAGTTCTAAAGCCTCTTTCAATTTGTCCTTACGGAAACCTGTTATGACCGTTTTGTCGTCAACAATAGTCGTTGGATAGCTTGGTTCTCCTCCCTTTTTCACGATGTCATCTCGAATTTTCTCGTGATCCTGGTTGTTGGCGAGGTCAACGTCAACGTATTCATATTCTACGTTGTTATCGTTAAGGAATTTCTTTGTAATCTTACACCAAGCGCAAGTGCTGAGCGCGTAAAGAAGGACTTTGTGCTTGTTGCTTTTTCCTGAAACCTTTATCTTGTTCATGCTTTCACCGTATTCTTTAGAAAATCGTTAATCATGATCTGCAATATAATAATTTGGCTTTTCTGCAAATAGCAACACCACTCCGATATCGTCTCTTCGTTTTCTCAAGGCGAAAATTCTTTCAGACTGCTAAAGGCGTTCTGAACGACTTCATTCATCGCAGGATGGATGTGCAAGCCCCTTACAATGGGCAAGAAGCTTCTGTCTCCGGTGGACATCGCGTTGATGATCTCCTGTATTACCATTGACGCAAAGGGTCCAATTATGTGTGCGCCAAGTATCTGTCCCGTCTTTTGCTCGACGACAACTTTGGCAAAGCCTTTTGGTCTAGACATTGCGGCTCCTTGCGCTGTGTCGCGGTAATACGCTTTTCCCACCAGAATCTTGTGGCCCTTCTTCACAGCTTCTACTGGTTTCAAACCTACTGAGGCGACCTGCGGATGTGTAAAAACAGCACGAGGAGCTGCAGTGTAGTCGACTTTGATCTTATGATCGTGAATCGAATTGTGCCAGGCTATTTGAGCTTCATAGTTGGCAACATGCTTGAACATGTATCTGCCTATCGCGTCCCCGAAGGCAAAGATGTTCTTTTTGCTGGTTTCCAGGTACTCGTTGACCTTCACATATCCCCTTTTGTCGAGATTAACCCCCGTTTTTTCAGGCTTCAAGAGGTCAGAATTGGGAACTCGACCAGCTGCCAGAAGCAACGTTTCGGCAGAGAATTCCTGCATCTGGCCATCGAGGATGTTTCTGGCAACAACTGTTTTTAGACTGCTGTTCTCTTTGACCTCAAGGGCTTCGTGGCTAGTTAGGATTCTCATTCTTTTTCCCATTTCTTCCGTGACGAGCTCAGCGACCTCAGGCTCTTCTTCAGGCAGCATCCGCGAATTTCGCTGAATGATTGTGGTGTTGGTTCCCAGACTTGAAAAAAAATGCCCGTATTCTGCTGCAACGTATCCTCCCCCGATGATTATCATGCTTTTCGGGAGGTTCTGCAGGTTCAAGACTGTGTCGCTTGTCAAATAGTCTATGTTTTCTAATCCTTTGAGTTCCGGTATCGCAGGTCGAGCCCCTGACACAATGAAGATTTTGTCAGCCTTTACCAGCTGATCGCCGGTCTTCAGAGTGTAGTCTGATGTGAACTCGACTGTTTCTCTGAACCACTTCAATCTTTGGTCTGCTTCGACGGCTTCCGTTTGCCTTCCGACGTCTTCT
>DATEYW010000053.1:0-12639 GCA_035256045.1 Bathyarchaeia archaeon
ACACTATCGTTGCTGCAGACAGGCAGCCCAATAGAGCGAAGACTATTTCGTCCATGTGATGCCCTCTCGTGATGTTTCCGTGATCAGGTGTGACCTAGACCTGTTGCGTCACAGATCACATTCTGACCATTGGACATTTAAAACTTATGGTCGGAACCATAGCTAGAGGCACACATGACGTCACATATCACAGATTGGGGTCAATTCACCTGTTGTAGTCTGGGTCAGCGCATAAGCACGAGAGGCTGGATTCTGGCTTTGTTTGACGATTAGGAGCAGTCTGTGGGATCTTTTGAAAGGCCTGAATTTTGGTCGACAAAAGTGTCGCTTGAGACGTGACTTGTGATGTCACAGGCTCTTTTCTGATGGATTAGAGAGCTGTTTTAGACTGTTTTCAAGCTCCTCTCGCATCATTTCTATCACTTTCAGACGTTCGGCGAGGTCTTGAGCGTGGTCGGGGATGGTTTTGTATGCCTCCAAATACGTACGCAGTTTGTTAGCTATCTCAAGGTAAGGGTCAAGAGTGGTGGTCTCGAAGACTCCTAAGTACCCTAGGAGAATGACAGTATAGATCGATTTGGTGACGTTTTCTTTGGCCTGCTTTAGTGTTCTGTTAAAGGCGCCGCGGGTTATCTGTGCCTTGGTTAGTCTTAAGCGCGCCTTTTCGTCGTATTTTAGCGTTTTGCCTGCTATATTCTCGGATAAAATGTCAATAAGGAGAGTTTCGAGTTGCGTTTTTGTTAAGTGGCTGTTTTTTGAGATGATTTTGGCAATAGGGTCGTTGAAGGACGTCAAAAGCCACGACTGCACGCTCTCTTTTAACTTCAAATCGGACACCTGAACTGTATGGGCAAATGGATACAGGTTTGTATACGGGCTCGGTTCTTAAAGCCTTTGATGTCCGATTTAGAGGACAACGGGTTAAAGCATAAGGGCGATATTCAAAGGAAATTCAATAAGAGTTAGGAGGGATAATCTATTCGGCAATTCGAGCCCTCTATGCGCCTAAAAAACGTGAAGGCGACGGGAATGGGGCGATTCTTTACTCTTTCAAGGCAATTCCCTAACTGCATCAATTTGAGTTTAGGGGAGCCAGACTTCCCCGTTCCAGAAGGCGCATTCAATGCGGGGTTGAAAGCGGCGGCCGGAGGCAGAATTGGGTACGAACCGACAAATGGGATAGCTGCCCTTCGCAAAGCTTTGGTGGATAGGATTTTCCGAGAGCATAAGCTGGAATACGATCCTGAGAGTGAGGTTCTAGTTACAGTTGGCGCCACAGAAGCAGTATCCATCGCTCTTCTGGCCTTAGTGAATCCAGGAGACGAGGTGCTCGTTCCTGATCCTGGGTTCGTTACTTATGAACCCTGCGTGGCTATTTCAGACGGGAGGCCTGTGAGCATTCCTTTGTTTGAGAAGAATGGTTTTTGTCCGTGCCCTTCCGATGTGACATCACTGCTCACACCTAAGTCACGTGTGATGTTGCTGAACTTTCCAAATAATCCAACGGGCTCCATTCTTTCATACAAAGAGGTACGGGAACTGGCGAAGATCACGCGTGAACGTGACCTGCTTGTGATCTCGGATGAAGTCTATGAGAAGATTATCTATGACGGTACGAAACATGAATGCATAGCAGCTCTCCCGGGGATGCGAGAACGAACACTTGTGATTGGTTCGTTTTCGAAAACGTACGCGATGACAGGATTACGGGTTGGGTATGTTTTTGGGCCAAAAGACTTGATTGCACCACTTTGGAAGTTGCACCAGTACATGGTCGCGTGCGTGGACAGCATCGCTCAGCAAGTTGCCCTAGCCGCGTTGGTAGGATCACAGGAACCTGTACGTGAAATGGTGGAAGAGTTCGGCAGAAGACGTGATCTGGTATTCAGTCGGCTTAATGAAATTGATGGAATAACATACATGCGGCCCAAAGGGGCTTTTTACGCTTTTCCAAATATAGCCGCTTTCAATATGTCTTCCGAACAGTTTTCGGAGTACCTTCTGCGAGAGGCTCATGTGATAACGGTGCCAGGGTCCTTGTTTGGTGCTTTGAGTGAAGGTTACGTTAGACTTTCATATACTGCAGACTACTCAAGGCTTGAAGAAGCGTTCGCCCGTATTGAAAAGACCGTTAGTAGACTCAAGCATGACTAAGAGCTAGAGATTCTCTGCGCTCTTTTTCAGCTTATCAAACAATTCTGGGCGCAAATCCTTCAGCGTCGGGATAAACGCTTCAATGGGTTTTATGTCTGAATAGTCGATCTCACAACTCGCGAAATCTTCCTCATCATACTTAGCTTGGACCTGAACTCTTCCATTGGGGGCTACAACCCTACTGCCACCCCAGAACTGTAAACCATCTTCGATTCCAGCAAGGTTCACAAACGCCAGGTAAGCAGTATTCTCGATAGCTCGAGCAGCTGTGAGTATTTCAAAGAAGGCTTTGCGAACTGCGGGTGATGCTGAGATGCACACGATCAACTGCGCACCTTCAAGTCTTACCAGTCGAACGACTTCTGGGAAATAGAGGTCATAACATATTATGAGACCTATCCTTCCCAGATCGGTGTTGAAAACAGCTGGTGCGTAGCCTGGGCGGAAATACCTTTTCTCCTCGAACACACTGTGGGTCGGGAGATACATTTTACGGTATTTGCCGACGAAACCTTTCGGGCTTACCAGAACGGCCGTATTGTGAAGAGTGGCCTGAGTGTTTGCACTTAGTTCAGGCATCCCGAAAATGATGTGAACGCCTGTTTCTTCAGATATTTTCTCAACAAGGTTCGTTGAAGGCCCGGGGATCTGTTCTGCTAAATCGAAAAGTTGGTCTCGGACTAAGTACCCCGTCAGAGACATCTCAGGCAGCACGAGTAGTTCTGCGCCCTGTTGCTTTGCTCTCTTCGCTGCCCGTTCCATCTTTCCGAGGTTTCCGGTCTTGTCTCCTGGTTTGCAGCTTATCTGTGCAAGAACGATCTTGAATTTCTGCTTCATACATGTTCTCCTGATGTTCCTAGTATGGGTCCCTGGGAAGTCTAAAGTCAGTTCCTATTGTCCGATATTCAAGCTTTGCCGTCAGTAGCGGGCGCCTCTTGTGTTCTGCCAAGAGCCACCTGCTCTTGATCTTTTCGACTGTGCTCTTGGTTATGTGGAGCTGGTTTGCGATTTCCTGTGGTTGCATAAAAAGTTCGAGCCCATATAGGACAAGATCTAGCTGTTCGTACTTGATGCCCAGTTCGTCTTCGGCTCTTTGTTTCGGCCAGAGAGCGGGGGTAGAAGGTTTTTCAACAATCTCTTTTGGTATGCCTATATGCAAAGCGAGTTTGCGCACTTGGCATTTGTATAGATCCATCGTAGGGTAGATGTCTCCCGCAACATCGCCCCACTTTGTGAAATAGCCCATCATAGTCTCAGACTTATCTGAGCTTCCACAGACAAGCATGTTCAGCTTGTTGGCGTAGTAGTAGATGTAAATCATGCGAGTTCTTGCTTTGATATTTCCTTTACACAGTCGGTCGGCAGCATCAAATACTGGAATCGAGTTGTAGAACGAGGTCAATGTCGGTGTGATATCGATGATCTCCGTCTTTATCTTGAATTTTTTCGCCACAAGCTTTGCATGTTCGATGTCTTCGAGTTTGCGGTTCTCCTTCTCTGGCAACATGAGGCCGATGACTTTGTTGCCCCCCAGAGCTTTCGCCGACAATGCTGCTGCGACACAACTGTCAACTCCGCCTGACATTCCTAGCACTATGCCTGCTGTCTTGGTTTTTGCCACATAGTCTTGTATAAATCGTTCGATTCGCCTCTCCACTTCAGGCAAATCAATGTTCAAGAGTTCTGACGTCAGTTTCAAGGAGACTTCTCACTGAACTTTCTATGGTTGTAGGCAACTATTTAAGGACAAACGCGAATAATCATGGCTGATATTTGGACTCTTGGAAGGCTTTGAACATGGGGAGAAGAAGGAAAAAGGTAGTTCATATCCCTAAGAAGCATTTGCCGAAGTTCTTCCCATGTCCAAGATGCGGAAAGGAGACAGTGCGAGTCGAAATTTCTCGGTATGGTGGAACCGCTGTTGTAGGATGCAGCAGTTGCGGGTTGAAGGAACAGTTTCCAGTGAAACCTGCTCAGGCCGAGGTAGACGTGTACTGCATGTTTACTGACAAGATGTATGGAAGAGCAAAAAGACCTTCTGCCACGGCGGTCAGTGGTGCTCAGAAAGGCTGATTCAAATGGAAGGCAACGTCGAAAAGTATCTCTTTGAAAGGATCAAGAACGAAGGCTCCATACATATCACGCTGATCGATCCAGAGAAAGTCACGCCGCCACAGGCTTCGAGAATCGCTAGCAAGGCAAGGGCCTGTGAAACTTCGGCGATCATGATTGGCGGTTCGACTTTCGTCTCAAGCGTACACTTGGATGATGTTGTCAAGATCGTGAAACGCACGGTGAAAATTCCGATAATTCTCTTTCCAAATAATGTAACGGGAATAAGCCGTTACGCAGACGCCATCTGGTTCATGTCGCTTCTGAACTCCGTGGACCCGTACTTCATCATGGGCGCTCAGATTCTCGGAGCCCCTCTCGTGAAGAAATACAGTCTCGAACCTATACCCCTAGGCTACATTATCGTCGGAGAAGGCTGCACTGCCGGTGTAGTAGGCAAGGCTATACCTGTACCTTACAACAAGCCTGAGCTTGCTGCCGCACATGCTTTAGCAGGTCAGTACTTGGGAATGAGATTCATCTATCTGGAAGCTGGGTCCGGCGCAAAGAGTCCGGTTCCACCTGAAATGATTGGAGCCGTCAAAGACTATATCGATGCCCCGCTTGTCGTAGGTGGTGGTATTAGAAGCAAAGAACAGGCCTTGGCTGCGGCTTCTGCCGGTGCGGACATCATCGTTACAGGCAATGTGGTTGAAGAGAGCGGTATTAAGCGGAAGGTTTCTGAAATCGTTGAAGGGATAAAGCGCGGTCGAACATAGCGCTCAATAGAATGTTTTTATGTAGAAACTAGACGAGTCAGTCGGTCTGGTCGTTTAGGTTTTTGCCACATTCCTGTTAGAGAACAGAAATAAGTCTCCTGTTGACAAGAGGTTTTCTGCGAGTGGGAGATTTGGGCTATCGAATGAGCGAAGGCTATCAGCGGTACGTCGTGAGTCTGGAGGCTGAATTGGGCCGTCTTTACGCTTTGAGCGAGAAAGCTCGTGAGAAGGGGCTCGACCCTTCGCTGAAGCCTGAGTGCAAAATCGCTAAAGACATAGCAGACCTCGTCGAGGGGCTCGTTGGCCCCAAGGGTGTTGCCGAGAGCATCAGGGAGTTGAGTTTGAGACTTCCCAGAGAGGAGCTCGCGTTTAAGGTGGCCGAACAAATCGTTTACGGAAAGTTCGGTCATATGGAGCCTGAAGAGGCCGCCGAACAAGCAATACGTACCGCGTTGGCGATTTTCACAGAAGGATTGACAGCGGCACCGATACAAGGCGTAGCGAAAGTCAGAATAAAGACAAACAGTGACAGGACGCGTTATCTCGCGATCTATTTTGCGGGTCCCATAAGATCAGCCGGAGGAACCGATCAGGCTTTGACGTTGGTTGTAGGCGATTTCGTTCGGCGTTTGCTTAAACTCGACAACTACAAACCTACTGAGGAGGAGATATCGCGTTTCATCGAAGAACTCAGGCTCTATGAGCGCTCGGCAACTCGCTTTCAATATCACATACCAGACGAGGAACTGAGAAAGGCTCTTCAACTGTTGCCCGTTGAGGTCACTGGAACCGAGTCTGACCCCATCGAAGTGTCAACTTTTCGCAACTTGCCAAGAATTGAAACCAACCGCGTGAGGGGAGGAGCGTTGCGCGTCGTCAATGACGGGATAGTTGGACGTGCTCAGAAGGTGCGTGTGATAGTTGAGAAGCTTGGTTTCCAAGAATGGAATTGGCTGAATGATCTGCGTGCGAAGTCGGAGAAAGAATCAGGCAGTTACATGGACGATGTTATTGCAGGGAGGCCCGTTTTCTCGTTTCCTTCGCGTCGAGGAGGCTTCCGGCTGAGATATGGCCGAGCTCGCAACACTGGGCTCTCAGCAGTAGGTATCAACCCGTCGACAATGCTTGTGCTTGAAGGTTTTCTGGCCGGTGGGACACAAATCCGCATGGAGCTTCCAGGGAAAGGAGGTATCGTCGTTCCCGTCGATGCGATTGAAGGCCCAGTGGTGCGTTTGAACGATGAGTCTGTTGTGCGAGTCTCGGTTGACAACTACGGCGATATAAAACACAGAATCAAAAGGATACTGTTTCTAGGAGACATGCTTGTCAGCTTCGGCGATTTTCTCTACAACAGCAAGTTGCTGGCTCCTTCAGGATATGTTGAGGAGTGGTGGAATGAAGACCTGCAGAACGCGATGACTGCAGAATTCGGAAACAACGTCGAACAGGCTTCATCTAACCTCAACATCGATGCTCAGAGGTTGAAGGGGCTTCTCGCCGACCCGTATATTGCCAAACCTAGTCTGAGCGAAGCTGTTGTTTTGTCGTTGAAACTCCACATTCCGCTCCATCCAGTTTTCACGTTTTTCTGGCCAAACCTGGCTTCAACGGAACAACTCGAGAAGATGAGGCAGTGGCTCCTGAAATCCGAGATTAAGGGCAAGGATGATGTCGCCCAAAGAATCGTCGGGGAATACGATGGTGAGGTCAAGCAAGGTTTGGAACTCATCTGTATTCCTCACAGGGTCTCTGATGGGAAGATCACGATTGAAGATGATGATGCAGGTGCGTTTGCGCTGTCGCTTGGTTACAAGGTTCCCTGCTCGGTGAACTCCTCACAAGCGAAGACCGTTCTGGACGCCGTGAATTCGCTGTCAGGAGTCCACATAAAAGACAAAGCCCCAACGAGCATAGGGGCAAGAATGGGCAGACCTGAAAAGGCGAAGAGGAGAGAGATGAAACCGCTTGTACACGTCCTGTTTCCTATAGGGTTAGCAGGGGGCTCACAACGTGATATTCTTGAAGCTGCAAAACATGGTCCAACGTTTGTGGAAGTGAGCCGACGGAAATGCCCGGACTGTAGAACCTATACGTCGCGAGTCAAATGTCCTGCATGTGGTTCTGAAACGATTCCCGAAAAAAGTTGCCCCCGCTGTGGGAAAAATCTGAAAGAGGATGTTTGCCCGACCTGCAAGGTTCCTGCAGGCAAATATCAGAAACAAGTTTTCAATCTGAAGGAGTCTCTAGAAACCGCTTGCTGCGAAATGAAGGTTTCGATGCCTAAGATTTTGAAGGGCGTCAAAGGGCTCACCAACGAGAACAAGACACCTGAAATTCTTGAAAAAGGAGTTCTCAGGGCCAAACATGACCTTTCAGTCTACAAAGATGGGACAATACGGTTTGACGCAACAAATGCGCCTTTGACTCATTTCAAGCCATCTGAAATCGGCGTCTCGCTGGAGACAATCAGCAAGCTTGGCTACACTCATGATTGTGACGGTGAGCCGCTGAAGGATCCAAATCAAGTCTGCGAGCTCAAACTCCAAGACATTGTCATATCCTTGAAAGCTGCGGAATATTTCGTCAGGATTGCAGATTTCGTTGATGAGCTTCTTGCGAAAGTGTATGACTTGCCGGCCTACTACAAGGTCAAACGCATCGAAGATCTCGTCGGTCAAGTAGTCATCGGATTAGCTCCACATACATGCGTCGGAATATTAGGCCGCGTGATCGGCTTCACCCACCTTAGCCTCTGTTATGCGCATCCAATTTGGCATTCAGCAAAGAGAAGAGACTGTGATGGGGATGAAGACACGGTGATGCTCGGTCTGGACATGCTGCTGAACTTCTCGCAGGAATATTTGCCCACACAAATCGGTGGTATCATGGATGCTCCTCTCCTGCTGATGCCTGTCGTGAACACAAAAGAGGTGCAGAGGCAAGCCCACGATTTTGATGTTGCGAAGTCCTATCCTCTTGAATTCTATGAAAAGACATGGCACAACACTGAGGCGAGGCAAGCGATGCCGCTAATAGACCTAGTGAGTCAAAGGCTCGGAACAGAAGCCCAGTTTGAAGGTTTCAGCTTCACGACACCAGTGACTAACATAAACGCGGGGAATGCTGAAAGTGCTTACAAACGGTTCACAGCTATGACTGAAAAACTGGAGCATCAACTTGAGTTGGCTGAAAAAATAGATGCTGTTGATCCAGACAGGGTGGCGTTGAAAGTGTTGACTACGCACTTCATGCGAGATATAGCTGGCAACTTGAGAGCGTTCTCAACGCAAAGTTTCAGATGTAAGTCTTGCAGCAGACGCTATCGGCGAATGCCGCTGCGAGGAAAGTGCATTTCTTGTAGCGGAGAATTGACGCTTACTGTACATCGAGGTGGCATCGAAAAGTATTTGGAAGCAGCTCAAAACTTGGTGGAGAAATACAATTTGCCCAAGTACTACTCCCAAAGGATTTCTCTCGTGAAAGAAGAGATCAATGATCTGTTCGAGAGCAAAAAACCTAGGCAGATCAGCCTTACGGATTTCAGATGAAAGGCTTTTCTATTTAGACGCAAAGAATATCCTGAAGGCATATGTCGAAAGAAGTCTACCATCCCAACGCATACGTCGCCGGCCTCAGGAACGTTCGACTTGGCCTAAGGGCTCGTACAAAGATCTTAAACACTCTTGAAAAGACGACTGGTGACGCCAAAGCTGTCGCGGTTCAGGGGGGCTTGACCTATGCCGTTGCCATACATCACTTAAAATTGCTTAAGAAATCAGGTGTTGTTCAGCGGAGAGAGAAAAAGCCACACGTGTGGGCTTCCACTGGTCTCGGACAGAAACGGCTGGTGGCAACGAGCTAGAAAGTGCACTTGCAAGGAGAGAACCTGCATTTCGGGCACTTCCTATCGTATTTTTTTAAGGCAGCCTTTTCAAGGTCGACATTCAGAACGTTCGCTAGAGAAGCCAACCATGCCAAAACGTCAGCGAACTCTTCTTCTGCCGCTTTCCTATCATTTGCCTGTAGCGCATCACCTAATTCTTCAACTTCATCGGTTAGCCACTCATATGTGCCTTTTACGCCCCGTTCACTGTCTCGATGGAAGTACAAGTCACGCATGAATTCCTGAAACTTGCGGATATGCATTTCAAATTGGGCTCCTGTTGGGTAAGGTTCAGACTGAGGGTTTTTTGAGATCGATCACGTCTCACCGTATTCTTATGTACTTGTATGCTTCGGTCGCGTTCTCAAAGCAGTAATGTACTTTCTGGTAGCTGCTCCTGAACTCAACCACGTCTGTTCGCACACTCTCAACAGATTCTTTGTCAATCACTACACGTTTGATGAATTCTGCAACATCGGACATCTCTGACTCCTTCATTCCTAACCGTGTCACTTCAGAAACTCCCATTCTTATTCCACCTGGATGCATGAAGTGCCTTCCTTCTTTGATGTCCCATGGCAAAAGATTCCTGTTTATGATTATGTTTGCTTTCTCCAGCGTTTCCTCTATCGTTCCACCATCGCCCTGTTTGGTGATGTCAATTAGAATCACGTGTGACTGGGTGAAACCTTTGTGTTCTGCCAAGACGTTTAAGCCTCTTTGATGAAGTGCTTGGCCCAGAGCCTTCGCGTTCTTGACTATTTGACTTGCATATTCTTTACCAAACTCGAGCATTTCCGCACATGCGACCGCTAATCCAGCAACGTTGTGAAGATGATGATTGCTCACCATGCCTGGGAAAGTCGCTTTCTTTATCCTGTCGGCGTGCTTATCCCATGAGAGTATGCCCCCGTGCTGAGGCCCAAAAAACGTTTTATGCGTGCTTAGGCTCACTACGTCTGCGCCTTCCTTAAGTGGGTCTTGGAACTGTTTTCCAGCGATCAATCCTGCTACGTGTGCCGCGTCGTATCCCACGGTGGCTCCTGCCGAATGGATTGCTTCCACCAACTCTTTAACTGGATGTGGAAACGGAAAGACGCTTGCGCCGAACATGACAAATTTTGCTGGCTTTCCTTTCGCGACGAGTTCTTGTATCTTGTTCTTTGCTTTGTCCACATCTATGTTGAGTTCTTTGTAATCAAGGGGCAGATACTCGACATTCAAGCCTTTGACCGCTCCGGCGGTGCCTCCGAGTTCCTTCTTGCCAGACGTGATGTGTCCACCGCTGGGAATTGACAGGGCAAGGAGAGTGTCGCCGGGCTCTGTAAACGCGGTGTAAACTGCAAGGTTGGCCACGACGCCCGAAATCGGCCTGACGTCAACGAACTCTGCGCCGAAAAGCTGTTTCATGAGGTCGATACATTTGAACTCCACTTGATCGATGAAGCGGCATCCGGCATAGACTCGTTCTCCCGGCCACCCTTCCGCGTACCGGTTTCCAAAATCAGTCACAATGGCCTCTCGTACAGCGGGGCTAGGCACGTTCTCGCTTGCGATCAGCGGGATGCTCTTCTGGAACCAATTGTGATGCTCTTGAAGGAGATCAAACACGTGATTGTAGGAATCTCTGGGAGAAGACATTGTTGTCACCTTGATGCCACAAGTAGGATTGAACAGAAATAAAAACTCTTTGAACTGGCATAACGTTAATAATGGAGGGAATGATAGAGGTAAATCATTAAAATACCAAGCCAGGGCCGACGTATGAGCAAGAAAAAGAAAGAAAGCAAGTCGCCGATGCCTGCCGCAAGCGCCGGGCTGCTGAGATTCTTTGAAGAAGAGACTGAAGGAATCAAAGTTCGGCCTGAAATATTAGTCGGTTTCGCAATGGCACTAATAATAGTGTGCGCGTTGGCAAACGTGTTTTTCGGTTAAAGCCTAGCTTACCGTCGGGAAGCCGAGTGCAGAACTTCTATTCTCTGTACTGAGTTCAAATGTACGAATATCTCGCTTCTATCTTCTCTGCTTGTGACCTGAGGTATCGGCTGGGCGATTGTTGCCCGCATGATGATGGCTTCAGCATCTGAAAGCCATATGCCTGATGGTTCGCGAGTTACTGCCACAAGAGTTCCTTCAAACCCGTAAGCAGGATCCACTATCACTCGTATCTGGTTGCCCACGTTCTTTTCAAGCATATGGAATATGGTTGGGGGGAGAGTCTGTTCGGGCATGAGATTCGCAAAACCTTATAGTTGATACCTACCGGATAAAACAGTTGCTATACCTAAATATATACTGTGCTGATGGTTCTGGACACCAGTGCAGCAAGCTTCCTAGTCTCCCCCTGCGCTATTTCATGTCAAGAAAACATGTTCACCCTTGCCAGTTTTGTTAGAATGACGCAACATTGACGCGGGCCATTGCTCTTGGCGTCACGACAATTTAATATGTGAGGCTTTCCACCTTAGCAGAGTCGACTTTGAGGAATCTAAGTGGCTACTGAAGGCTCTCTGCAACAATCTATGGACAATGCTGTGAAGCGCTATTCCTCCCTTTTCAGACTTCCGTCGATTCGGACGGCCGCGTCGCTGCTTGCATTCTTATGCGTAGCTGCTGGGCTAGTGTCGACTCTCGCACTTTGGCAATCGTTGAGCGGAATAGCTTTTGGCCTGACGCTGGCCCTTGCGATCTTCATCGTTGTCATTGTCGCTGACTACACAACAAATGCGGCGGTCTTCAAGCGCAAAACCATATTCAATCTGAGACGAGCAATGGTGCTTTCATTGTTTTCTTGGGGGATATGGCTATTGTTCATCTTTATCGGTTCTTTCTTGTCCGTAGTACTCAACTCTCATAGCTGGTGGATTAGACTCTGCCTTCTCGGATACTCAGCTGCGACAATGTCTCGCATGGTCATCTTCTCTTCAACCATCCCGCTGAAATACTCCAAGATTGTTTTTGCAGCTTTTCTTCAACCGCTTGTGACATTGACGATCTTTCTGGCCTTCTGGCTGCAAACGGGACACCTGATCACCTTTCAGATTGTGGCTTTCATCTTTTTCTCAATCGCCACGACATTGTCTTCGAGTTATGTCTTTCTCCACCTTCTTGATCGCATCGGCAAAAAGACCCTAGGTGTCCGCTCTTTGACGCTCTTCAGGGCATTTATGCTCAACTGGGTGTTGAGTATAAACGCGCCTTTCGAACAAATCTTGGAAAACTTGGGCGAGAAGAAGGACGTTGAAACACGCTTCGCAAAGTTTGCTTCTTCGTCCACCCAAGTCGTTATAGCTGTACCCTCTGTCCATCCTGGGCCTTTCAAGAACATCGGTAGCAGCCTTCTACCATCATTGGCCAAGACTGCTCTAGAAAGGCAGCCAAACTGTGTTGCATGTGTTCCTCACGGCCTAATGGGTCACGAGTTTGATCTCGCTTCCCAGGAGCAGAACCAGAAGATCATTGATCGTCTCACGACCTCCGTTGATGACGCTGAAGTTTCGGAAACAAGAGCCTCTCCATTCGTCAAGGTCACAAACGGCTTGGCAACTGCATGTTGTCAGATCTTTGGAAGATCCGTGCTGATCTCGTTTACCCTTGCTCCAAAAACAATAGAGGATCTGCCGCCTGAGTTGGGATCATTTGTCAGCGAGGAGGCTCGCAGAAACGGACTGGACCTCTGTGCCGTGATTGATGCTCACAACAGCATGAACGGAGAGGCGGAGATTGAGAAATCAATGGACTCACTGAAGGATGTGGCGAGCAAGTGTCTGG
>DATEYW010000054.1:0-2848 GCA_035256045.1 Bathyarchaeia archaeon
GGTATGAAAGACAAGCATCTTACGACGAATCAGGGGGTTCCTGTCTCTGACAATCAGAACTCGCTGACTGCAGGTGAACGTGGTCCTGTGCTATTGCAGGATGTGCATTTGATTGAAAAGCTTGCACATTTTGACCGTGAGCGCATCCCTGAACGCGTAGTCCATGCGAAAGGTGCCGGTGCACACGGATACTTCCAAGTGTACAAAAACCTGGCAAAATATACCTGTGCAAAATTCCTTCAAGACCCAAACGGGAAGACCCTTGTTTTCGTCCGATTCTCCACAGTTGTCGGTTCAAGAGGATCCGCAGATACGGCTCGCGATCCAAGGGGCTTTGCGGTGAAGTTCTACACCGGAGACGGCAACTATGACTTGGTAGGCAACAACTTGCCAGTCTTCTTTATCCGAGACGCCATAAAATTCCCTGACATGGTGCACGCCTTCAAGCCTGCTCCAGACACAGGTTATCCGACTAGTTCGTCGGCTAACAGTCGATTCTGGGACTTCATATCACTGAGTCCTGAATCAACTCACATGGTTACTTGGCTCTTTTCAGATCGAGGCACTGTAAAGAGTTACAGGAAAATGGAAGGATTCGGCGTCAACACGTACAAATGGATTAACGCCAACGGCAAAGCAGTCTACGTCAAATATCATTGGAAACCAAAAGCAGGAGCAGAGACTATTGACCGCCATGAGGCTACTCGCCTAGCAGGTGAAGACCCTGACATTGCCACTCGCGACTTGTATGAAACCATCGCCTCAGGAAAAACAGTAGAGTACGAACTGTGCGTTCAAATTATGGAGATCGCGGATGAGTTGAAGCAAGACTTCGATCCGCTGGATGCAACGAAGACCTGGCCTGAAGACAAGTTTCCGCTTGTACATGTAGGCAAGATGGTGTTGAACCGCAATCCTGAGAACTTCTTTGCTGAAACGGAGCAGGCCGCTTTCTGCCCAGCCTCAATCGTTCCTGGAATCGACTTCTCTGCTGACAAACTCCTGCAGGGCAGAATATTCTCTTATGCTGATACGCAGAGACATCGGTTGGGAGCCAACTACCTGCAAATTCCAGTCAATAGACCTCACATACCTGTCAACAACAATCAACGCGACGGTGCCATGCAGTATGCGCCCTACGGCGGAGGAACAGTCAACTACGAACCCAACACGCTGGCCGGTGGAATGCCGCATGAGGCTCCTTCAACTGCCACGACTCACGAACATCTTGACGCAGACATCGGGCGCCAGAAGATCAGTCTAACAAACGACTTCAGTCAAGCAGGCGAACGCTACCGATCACTCAGCAAAATGGATCAAGACCACCTGGTCGGCAACATCGTGGATTCACTCAGCCATGCTGAAAAACCTATCCAGAAACATATGGTCGAAAACCTCAGCAAAGCCAACTCCGAACTTGGCAAACGCGTGGCAGAAGGCTTAAAACCATAGCACATCAGCGCAGGATATCTCAACGATTTCACGATTTTCCTCTCCTCTATTTCTTTCAAAGAGCCAATCTTTACATGCTTCATTATCTTCCCTGAACGTTCAATCCGACAAACGCGGTCTCGGAAAGTCAATCGGCACTGAAGTTTTAGTACAGGAAACTTGACCCTGAAGCGCCTAGGGGGTAGGGTGGTTTTGGCTTGATTCTGTTCAAAATGGGTGAAGAGTCAATCAATTGGGACCATTGCCGCTACTGAAGGACGGGGTTCAGCCATTTGACCCTAAGCTAAGAGAAAACAGGAAGGCGAGAAAAAACTTTGATAGTGTTCCGAAAAGCAGAGAAAAGAAAAACAGGTAGCCGGTCTACCTTTTTCTGAAGGAACTCGATTTGTGATTTGGTGTGTCTAGTCGCTCCATTTCTCTATGAGCAGTCTCTTTTCTCCTTGCTTGAATGTGACCTTGACAGGAATTGCGTCAGTTCCGCGTTTGGTCTTCTTGTATTCTCTGAACGGGAACATGCTGTCTTCAGCCAAGTCCACTGGGAGATAAAGCAGATATTTGCCGTCTTTTCTTCTGAACAGGCGGCCTCTTCCTTCGCTGACCATCCATTTTCACCTCGATTACATTCTGGGTTAAAGACTAATGCTGTATGATAGGATAGTATTTAATTCTTATTATCAAACAACTCAGAAAGAAACAGAGAATTCATGAGAGTAACGTTGAATTGTGAATTGCATGCAAAGACTCTGGGCGAATTCGCTGAAATTAGAACATGGAAAATGTCATCGAATCTTGTGCTCTTCCGTATAACGCTCAAGCGTCTATTCGTACCGCGTCAGATACAGCGGTTTGCCAGCCTCCTTCTTTCTTAACTCGCGGGGCGATTCTTTCAACGATATAACTATCCCTGAACCAAGAAGGTACTCTTCAACCACAGACTTGTTTGAAACGATTTGGGCTTCCACTTTCATTACGGACGTTTTCTTCATTTTCTTTCCCCTTGCTGGACAGCATATTATGTATCGTAAGACTTAATAAACATTTTCCATTTATTGTTCAATTTTCACCAATGGCACATCTGCCACTTCATTCATATTCAAAGAATCAGCAACGCAATTCGACAGCTTTCATCATTCGTGGTTCGCGAAGATGCAGTTCTCTTCCACGTTAAGGTCGAATATTCCTGAATTCTGTTGGGCACTCAAGGCTCTTCACTTTTCCACACTGTAATGAAACTGCTTCTAAAAGCCTTCTGTTGATCACAGTGCAGTCTCTGCCCTTTTGGAGTTTCCAGTGTCAAAAATACGTTGCCAGTTTGAATGGCCTGTCTAACGCCAACTCTGCACAAACGCCCGATGACAAGCTGGGGCGAAAGCTTTTATTGACGATCAAAACTTAG
>DATEYW010000055.1:0-2108 GCA_035256045.1 Bathyarchaeia archaeon
ACCTTGCTGGGAACCCGAGGTCACAAGGATGTTTTCAGGTTTTACAGTTGCTTTTTCTCGGGCCATCCAGTTGGCTATCTGTTCTCGGAAAATCCATTCTCCTTCAGTCGGTCCGTATTGCAGTGCCAGCGCGCCTTTTTCATGAAGGATTTGAACACATATGCTTTCAATATCTATTAGAGGAAAAGTTTCAGACGCTGGGAGGCCTCCTGCGAAGGAGATTATGTCTGGCTGACGGGTGAACTTTAGAAGGTCCCTTATTTCTGATCTTCTCATGCTTTTTGCGTTCTTAGAGTAGAAGATTGAAATATCCTTTATCATGCAACAGCCTCCCCAACATTGTACTTGAAATTATCCCTTGTGCTGCCTTGCAGTTTGAGTCGACATATAAGTCTGTTGCAGAATTTCAGAAAGACTGACCGTGTGAAAAAGCTCAGTGATCGTTTTCTCATTCGTTTTCAAGAAGTGGCGTGCTCGATCTCAATGAATCGGTTTGGAAATCGTTGTTAGTTTTCTTTTCTTTTTCCCGGTGGGCAGCTATAGCCAGCAGAGGTGCAATCATAAGAAGTGGAAGAATGATACCCGTCGGGAACTCTGGAACGAACACAGGGATTTCAGTGGGTGAAACGTCTATTTCATTCACAGTATAGTCGTAGTTTATGTCCCACGTGTAAAACATGAATTCGAATTGTGTGGAGTTGCCAATGAAGTTCAAGGGGACTTTCCATTCAAGGTATCCTGGGCTTCCTGTCGCTGCTTCCAATTTCCTTGTTTCGTTATCCCATCTCGAGTCCTTCCAAGTGAGGAGTTGTCCCGTATTATTCTGTGCATCAAATACGGCAAAGTCCCATTTGTCGAGTGCCCCCGTCGTCTGTCCAGGGTCGATGTTTATCCAAGTGGCGAAGGAAACTCTGTCATAGTTGAATGGGTATCCACCTCGCACTCTCATCATTAGGTAAAGGCTATCGTTGTCACGGCATGCCCAACCTTCAAGAAGGTCTGTGGAGACAGGTACATACGTTTCATTAATGTTGTTAGGCGGGTCAGTTCCAACCGGAGTGAAACCCAAGGCCGTCCAGTCATTTGGGTTTCCGTCGACAGTGATTGTACCGCTGCTTATCGCCATTGCTCGGGGAAAGATTGCCAGAATCAGAATCGCGAAGGCAATCACGATTAGGAGATGTCTCTTCACTTTTTTTCACTCTTTTTTCAAGCACGGAAGAGAACGTGTTACTTATATCTACTTTGGTTTCTGGCAAAAACGTGGCATGTCTCCAAGCAGGGTCGTCTGCTTTTCGGACCTTCTCTCGGTCAAACAGCCTCCTCTACTATGCCAAGTGTATTGATTTAGCAAGTCCGTTTCTTGAGAACAATGCAGTGTGCCCTATTAGGTCTGCTATCTTTTCAATGAGGGTCGGAAAATCATCTGTCTTTTGAATGGAGAAATCTGGTGTGTGGAATTCAATCGGACAGATGCTAGGTTTCGTCGCTGAGTCTCTTTGAATATTCACTTTTTAGTTTCAGCAAGTTGTCAATGACTTTCTCGGTTTTGACCTGCTTTGGCATTGTCTTGATTGCTATGAGGAGGAGTCCTCCCCTTTTCCACTGCTCGTAACGTTTCAGGTATGAGCTCTTGAACATTCCGAGGACTTCTTGATCCAGTCCCCTTGCTCTATCTTCAATCATTTTCTCTTCTCGCCTTCTCCTTTCACCGTTGTCTACGACTTCGAGATAAAAAGAGGTTCTTCCCAAACCTGTAATATCACATACACGAAATACTCTTGGAAACCCTCATTATGCGAGCCTGTTGCTTTGCAGAATGATAACGGCGAATGTAAGAAGTCATGTTGTGCGTGGTTAACAAGTATTTGCTCAACAGGGCACGGGAAAGTTTCGCTACGGTGATTGAATCATGAATGTTAGAGTGTCGAGAAGAACTGTTCCGTCGTATTCAATGCTGACGTAGGCTTCGTAGATTCCGGCGTTGGCTGGATCAGGATATAGTAACTGGGTTATGTATGCGATTCCTGAGGCGTCAGTTGATTGTTCCCTAGCGTAATGTATGCTTCCGTTGTATTTTTTGACTTCAAAGCCTACTAGTCGATTCG
>DATEYW010000056.1:0-3640 GCA_035256045.1 Bathyarchaeia archaeon
GCAGCGGAAAAGAAAACATGCCAGACGGTGAAGTGTTCACTGGTCCGATTGAAAATTCGGCAAACGGCACGATTAGATTCACGTATCCAGGAATCATTTCTGGCAGAGAAGTTGAAGACATCTGCCTCACCTTCAAAGATGGAAGAGTCGTTAAGGCTTCCGCAGCAAAAGGCGACGACTTCCTGCAACAAACG
Source organism: Bathyarchaeia archaeon (assembly GCA_035256045.1). Classification (GTDB taxonomy): domain Archaea; phylum Thermoproteota; class Bathyarchaeia; order Bathyarchaeales; family Bathycorpusculaceae; genus DASPPK01. The sequence continues at coordinate 195 of DATEYW010000056.1, forward strand.
CTCAAAATAGAGGGTGCCGATCGCCTCGGAGAGACAGCCATAGGGACAAACTACGGAATTACCAGATTCACGAAAAACATGCTGTTCGACGAAAAAATGGGCGGCACCATACACATGGCACTGGGCCTCGCCTATCCCGAATCAGGAGGCCAAAACAAGTCAGCTATTCACTGGGACATACTCAAAGACATGAAAAAAGACGCAGAAATCTACGCGGACGACAAGCTCTTCTACAAGAACGGGAAATTCTTGGATTAGAAAGCACCTACTTTTTTTGGGTCTTCAATGGATAACATTAAGCCCAACGTAAAGGAAGGAACGATCAGAAAGACCTACTTCAACCTTAGCGTCTTCCAGTTCCTGACTTTTCTCCGAAGAGGAGTTTTCTACACCTTCATGATCACGTACCTGCACATGCTGATGGGCACCGTAACATTGACAGCGGCGCTCGGAACGTTAAACATGATAGCATCGTCACTTGGACAAAACTTGCTCTGGGGAAAAATATGCGACAAATACAATGTAAGAACAAAGTTGATAATATCCGGCGAAATGATAGCCGCACTCACCTACGCCATGGTTTTCCTAACACACAGATACCTAAGAGACTCAGGAAGCAACTTCAACGCAGGATTATCACTAATCTTCGGATTGTCAATACTTGAATTCTTCTGGTCAATGTCAGACGTAGGCTGGGCCGCACTCCTCACCGACGTCACGACCCCGCAGATTCGCGGCAAAGTGATAGGCACGTTGAATTTTATCGCTTCCGTAGGAAGAATGACTGGAGTCCTCTATTCGGGCTTCCTGTACAATGAAGGCGAAGGATTCCTGAACGGAACGATCTTCTACATCGTCATTGCCCTGCTGCTCGCGGGCGTTTCACTCATGATTTTCACGTCAAGACGAATAAAAACCGAAAAAACAAACGCATCCTACACGCCAGCTACTTCGACACAGGAAAAGAATATACCAGACCCACACGCTGAGAGCAGTTACAAAATGTTTCTCATTTCGCTCATAGTGATAGTCCTAGGAACAGCCTCAGTCAACCAGATATTCTTACTCTTCCTGCAACTCCCAAACGGACTCAACTTCACTGACCCACAAATGACACTGATCCTGTCCGCATGGACCGTGGGCGGAATGATTGCAAGCCTAGCAGCAGGCAGACTTTCTGACAAGCTGGGAAGAGTCAAAGTCATCATGATCGGACTGATTCTCGCGATAATAACGCCTCTGGCCTACAGTTTCGCCTTCTCTATACCTCTGATGGCGATTACTTACGGACTGAACGGGGTGTCGTTCGGGACAATTCAGACCGTGGGCTTCGTCTTCGCAGGAGACTTGATTCCCAAAGAAAAAAGGGGAAGACTCCTCGGCAAATACAACACAGTAATGGCGCTCAGCTGGGGACCAGCAGGAATCCTGATAGGCGGACCCCTCTCAGATTTGCAGGTAGCAGGATTCGGACTGTCACCTTTAACCGCGTACGTCAACGTATTCTACGTCTCCTCAGTAATAGTGCTCATCGGCATGGCACTGTTTTACATCAAGGCCGCAAAAGCAAAAACCGCAATAACAAAATCTTAAATCCAAACCGCGCGAAATTCATGAACAGGGGCATACGCATGCTGGAATTCAAAATCGTCAAAGTGGATGTTCCCCCCGACTGCAATGTTATCCTTGGCATGGCTCACTTCATCAAAACGGTTGAAGACCTCTATGAAGCTTTGATAAACGCGGTGCCCAACATAAAGTTCGGCATAGGATTCTGTGAAAGCTCCGGCCCTTGTCTAGTGAGACATGAAGGAAACGACGAAGAACTGAGAAAACAAGCCGCCAAGAAAGCCTACGAAATCAGCTGCGGCCACAGTTTCATAATTTACTTGAAAAACGCCTACCCAATAAATGTGTTGGACAAGGTAAAAAACGTCCCTGAGGTGTGCATGATTCATGCTGCAACGGCCAATCCCTTGGAAGTGATTGTGGCTGAGACTGAGCAGGGACGTGGAATAGTCGGCGTCATAGATGGATCTGCGAGTCAAGGCATCGAGACTCAAGAAGACATCAACAAAAGAAGAGAGTTCCTCAGAAAAATCGGATACAAACTGAGCTGAAACAGTCAAAGACCAAAAATAGATGTTGCAGGGTGAATCGCCCTGCCAAGACATCATTCAAAATCGGAGTGAAGAAAGCTCGTCTATCTGTCCACAACTATTTGTTCTCGCAGTTCAAAGGGCATTTGCTCGATCATTCTTTGACCTGCATAGGCAGCCAGTTTCCTAAATTGGCGTTCAGTCAAAACTTTCCTTGCTCTCGAAAGTATTTCGAGGCATACTTCTTTAAAAACCAAGTCGGCGCATCCTTTTTTTGCGTCGTCAATTAATTCTTTGCATGCTTGAAAGATCTGTTCGTTCATTCTCAATTCACCCTGCAACCAACACCTACCATCTAATGAAATTAAACACTTATGAAAACGAAAATAGAATTAGAAATCCATGTCCTCCATCATCAAAAGAACATGAAACCATGGACAAATCTATCCGCCGCAACACGTTAACCTTTTAAATATCGCATCCAAATATGCTACTGAAACGGAAGGATGAAGCAATGAACGAAATTCTGAATGCAATAAAAGACCGACGCAGCGTCATGAGGTTTGAGAGCACTGGTATCGAGGACGACAAGCTTGAAGCTATCCTTGAAGCCGGAAGATGGGCACCCTCCTGGATAAACAAACAACCATGGAACTTCATAGTCATCAAAAACCAAAAAACCAAAGAACAGCTCAGCGAAGTGGTTCCCACCGCCTTCGTGCAAGGATTGAAAGAGGCACCTCTATGCATCACCGTCACAGTAGATTCAACAGAAGACCCATACCACTTTGTAGAAGACGGGGCAGCAGCCACGCAGAACATGGCCCTAGCGGCTCACGGTCTTGGACTGAACTCTTCATGGATAGGAGTTTTCGACCTGAAAAATCAAAGAACCTCGGCTGAGTCAAAAATCAGAAAAGTCCTCGAAATTCCAAAGGAAAACAGAATAATCGCAATCCTACCGATTGGACATGCGAAGAACGAGCCGCCGAAAAAGGACAGAAAACCGCTCAGACATATAGTGTACCAAGAAAAGTTCGGAAAACAATAGACTCCTAACTTTCAACCTTTTCTTTGAAACCTCTACGTGCGCAATCGCTAAATATTGCAGATAGATTAAGCACGTATTGACCGTAGGAGTTTTTGAATGGGTTACATGGCAGTCTGGAACGTTCTGGAAGAAATGCTGATCGAATTCCGCAAAAAAGAGTTGGCAATTCCTCCATCCATAATGGAGGACTTGAAAAGCGCAAAAACAGTAATGCTGATGATGACAGAAGGCAAACGTGCAGAAAGCCTCCAGAAAGTCGAACAGTATCTCCTCAACGTTGAGTCTTACCTCGTTTC
>DATEYW010000057.1:0-2324 GCA_035256045.1 Bathyarchaeia archaeon
TCACACTGTTCCAAGAAGACGCCTGACAGACTGAATGATACTTTTACCTTCTTTTTCTCATTCTTGAATCTGTCAATGGTGTCCAGCAGAATGCTATTTGATGGAAAATAGCATTTTTTGCTTGCTCTGTCAAAAATCTCCTTGTTTTCAGCGTTGTCGAAGTAATACTCACAGAACTCTTCCTTCTTCAGGTGATGGAAAATCTTGTTCTCCCAGAAGAAATCTTTCCTTATTCTGTGTGGCTGGTGTACCTCGAAAACCAATACTATGTCGGTCATGTTATCCTCTATGTCTATTGTCTGAGACTGTTTATTTTGACTTGCTGTTCAAAGTAAATGCTCTGTGTGAAGATTGTATGCTGGACGAGAAATATGAGGGTTAACGGGTTCTCGATGCCGCTTTTTCGAGAGCAGTGACGCCTGGCAGCTTCTTTCCCATGAGAAATTCTATGAGTGCTCCACCCGCTGTGCTGATATAAGAGATCTTGTCGGTCAGCTTGAACAGTTCGATGGCGGCTATCGTATGTCCTCCTCCGGCCAATGAGAAAGCTTTGGATCTTGCCACCTGTTCCAGCACGTTTTTCGTGCCATAGTTGAAGTCACTGTCTTCATATTTTCCCATTGGGCCGCTGATGACTATAGATTTTGCTTTGCTTATGACTGCGCCATAGCTTTTCACTGTCTTTGGTCCAATATCGTAGATAGAAAACTCTGTCGGCAGCTCTTCGATTGTTATTTCTTTTCTTTTTCCATCTTCTTCAATCGCAAAGTCTTCTGGGGTTCTGACACGGTCCTTGTATTTCTGAACTAGCTCTCGTATTCCAGGTATGAGCTTGGTCGCCTCACTTTTTTCTAGGAATGCCATGTTTGGTTTGCCGAGGTCATAACCTTTTGCAGCGGTGAAAACGTGTCCTATCACTCCACCTGTTAGAACTTGCGTTGCGATTCCCTTGTCCAAAACGTATTTTGAGATTTCCAGAGAGTCATCCGCTTTGGCGCCTCCAAAAACGAAGATGCACGGCTTTTCAGGGTTTTCAAGAACTTTGATCAGCGATTTGAGTTCCCTTTCCATTATTCGGCCAGCTCCGCTTGGCAACACAGCCGTAAAACCTACCATCGACACGTGAGCTCTATGGGCGGCTGCAAAGGCGTCATTGATGAAAAAGTCCGCTAAGGGTGCTAGGTTCTTAACTAGTTCTGTTTTGGCTTGGTCTTCAGGCGTTCCATCTTTGGTTTCGACTGCGAAGTCTCTCACATTTTCCAGGACGAGAATTTCGCCGCTTTTCAGTCTCTTTATTGCTGCCTTGGCTTTTTCGCCATAGAGGTCATCAACATACTTCACGGGTTCTTTCAGTATCTTGCTCAATATTTCAGAGTGTTGTTTGAGTGGTATGAAGTCAGGGTCGCCTTTCCGTCCTTGATGAGCCAGAATCACGGTTTTTGCACCCTTTTCTGAAAGTTCTTTGATCGTAGTTTCGCCGTGAGCGCGGATTCTTGTGTCTTCAAGGATTTTGTGAGTTTTCGGGTCTATTGGAGAGTTGAAATCTACTCTGAGAAGAACAGTTTTGTTTTTGACGTTGATTTCGTCTAAGGTGAGAAATTTGATCATTTAGCTTTCGCTCCTTCTAAAAGAAGAAAAATGGGGAAGAGTATTTTAGATTTTTGATGAGTTCTGGAGTTTTCTAGAGTCCTTCTTTCTTGCCGATCATTTCCATTTGCTCGACCATGCGGCAGGAGAAGCCCCATTCATTGTCGTACCATGCTAGAACTTTGACGAAGTTCTTCTCAATTATCATCGTTGACAGAGCGTCGAAGACTGCTGAGTAAGTGCTGTGCAAGACATCGCTTGAAACAATTGGGTCTTCCGTGTACTCCAATATTCTTTGCATTGGGCCCTCGGCGGCTTTCTTGAAAGCAGCATTGACCGTTTCTTTCGAGACTTCTTTCCTCAACGATGCTACCAAGTCTACTACTGAGACGTCTGGAACAGGAACTCTCAGCGACATTCCGTCTATCTTGCCTTTGAGCTCGGGCATGATTTCACCGATTGAGCGCGCAGCACCTGTAGTCGTTGGGATTATGTTCACTGCGGCAGCTCTTGATCGTCTCAGGTCTTTGTGAACAAGGTCTTGCACTCTTTGATCGTTCGTATAGGCATGGGCCGTGGTCATGAAAGCTCTTTCCACTCCAAAGTTGTCGTGCAGAATCTTCGTGACTGGACCAACACAGTTCGTTGTGCATGAAGCATTGGAAACGATGTTGTGTTTCTCATGGTCGTACATATGGTCGTTTACTCCTATGACCATCGTTATGTCAGGGTTGGTT